>JAZFTL010000565.1:0-3754 GCA_036446675.1 Thermoanaerobaculia bacterium | reverse complement strand
ATCTGGCCCCTCATCGAACGAGATCCCCGCTACCGCAGCGGCAGTATTCTCGAACGGATCGTGGAGCCGGAAAGAATCATCATATTTCGAGTGCCGTGGACCGATGATCAGGGCCAGGTCCAGGTCAACCGCGGCTTTCGTATCGAGATGAACAGCGCCCTTGGCCCGTACAAAGGCGGCCTACGCTTTCATCCCAACGTCAACCTCGGTATCTTGAAGTTTCTGGCGTTTGAACAGGTCTTCAAAAACAGCCTGACCACCCTTCCAATGGGTGGCGGCAAGGGTGGTTCAGACTTCGACCCAAAGGCCAAAAGCGATGGGGAGGTGATGCGATTCTGTCAATCTTTCATGGCCGAACTCTACCGGCACATCGGCCCCAACACCGATGTCCCAGCCGGCGATATCGGAGTCGGAGGAAGAGAACTCGGGTATCTCTTCGGCATGTACAAGAAGCTCGCCAACGAATTCACTGGAGTGCTCACCGGCAAGGGGCGTAACTGGGGAGGATCGCTTATCCGACCTGAAGCCACCGGCTATGGCACCGTCTACTTCGCGCAGGAAATGCTCGCAACTCGCGAAGAGTCTTTCGCCGGCAAACGCGTCCTCATTTCCGGAGCCGGCAACGTCGCTCAATTCGCCGCAGAGAAGGTCCTCGACTGCGGCGGACGGGTCATCTCGATGTCGGACTCCGCTGGTGCTATCGTCGATGAGAGCGGGATAGATCGCCACAAGCTGCGTTTTATCATGGAACTAAAGAATCAACGCCGAGGCCGTGTCTCAGAGTACACAGAGAAGTATCCGGAGTCGAGATATCTAGAAGGCCGGCGGCCATGGTCGGTCCGATGCGAAGTTGCGCTCCCGTGCGCCACTCAGAACGAATTGGACGAAGATGAGGCAGCGACCCTCATCGCAAATGGTTGCATCTGCGTCGTCGAGGGCGCCAACATGCCCACGACGCCGGTGGCCATCAATCGCTTCATCGATGCCGGCATCCTCTTCGGACCCGGCAAAGCAGCCAACGCCGGAGGTGTTGCAGTGTCAGGCCTGGAGATGACTCAGAACGCCATGCGCCTCTCATGGAGCCGAGAGGAAGTCGACGACCGCCTCAAGATGATCATGAAGGAAATCCACAGCACCTGTGTTAAACATGGTAACAGCGGAGGATCCGTCAACTACATTGATGGAGCCAACATTGCCGGTTTCATCAAAGTTGCCGATTCGATGCTCGACCAGGGTGTGGTGTAGCAACCCCTAGTGCCATATCAGGGCCTCAAAGCACTCAGATTTCACGACCTGACCCCATATCGCGTCAGGGAGGTCCTGCTCGTCTCGTCTCCGTATGACGCCTTCATCCTGGAAGAAGACGGCCAACTCACCGAGCAGGTCTTTTTCGAGTATAAAGAAGTAAGCGCCTCCGCTCCACCCCGGTTCACCCATGTTCCTACCGGCGACGCCGCGCTCGAAGCGCTCGCCGTCCAGAAATTCGATCTCATCCTGACCATGACGAGCCTTGCCGGAATGGGAGTCAATGATTTTGGCCGCAAAGTGAAGCAGCTGCGTCCCGGGCGTCCGGTCGTGCTTCTCGCCCTCGACCCAAAGGAACTCGATGACGCGCAGAATCTCATCGATCCCAGTGCTATCGATGGGGCATTTCTCTGGACTGGGGACGCTCAAATTCTGTTCGCGATTATCAAGTACATCGAGGACCTCGACAACGTCGACAACGACATTAAACACGGCAACGTGCGGGTCATCATCATGTTGGAAGACTCCCCCCGTTACTATTCTTCGTTCATCGGAGTGCTCTATAAGGAACTCATGTCGCAATCGCGATCACTGGCATTCGAAGGAGTCAACGAGCTGCATCGACGGATGTACATGCGTTCGCGTCCGAAGATCTTGCATGCCACCTCGTTTGAGAAAGGAATGGATATCTATGAACGCTACCAATCCAACATCGCCGCAATCATCAGCGATGTAAGGATCCCGCGTGGTGGAAAGCTCGACGGGCACGCCGGCCTGGATTTCGTGCGTATGGCCCGAAAGGACACCCCCGATCTCCCCGTATTGCTGCACTCCGCCGAACCGGCCAACGCCGAACTCGCCAAGGATTTGGGAGCTGCATTTGTCGACAAGAATTCGCCCAAGCTACTGGCGGAAATCCGCAGGTTCCTCACCAATAAGTTGGGTTTTGGAGAGTTCATCTTTCGACTTCCCGATGGCAGGGAAGTCGACCGAGCCATTGATCTTCGACAGATGGAAAAAGTTTTGGAGAGGGTTCCCGAGAGTTCGATCGCCTACCATGCAGCCAACAATGACTTCTCCGTCTGGCTACGAGCTCGCAGTGAATTCGAGCTCGCCCAACGATTGCGCCTCAAGAAAGTTACCGACTTCCCCAGCGTTGACGCGACCCGCAAATTTCTCATCGGAATTCTCCGTCAAGCGCGACAGAGTACCCATCTCGGTGTCATTGCAGACTTCAACCGGGAACGCCTCGAGCAAGACGTTCTGTCCAGGATCGACAAAGGACCACTCGGAGGCAAAGCCCGGGGAATCGCCTTTCTCAATCGAATCTTGGCCGACACCGATGAGCGAGAATTCGGCGGTTTGGAGGTCAAGATCCCGAAGACCATCGTCATCACTGCCGATCGCTTCGATGCGTTCCTCGACTCCAACAACCTCCGAGATTTCGCCTCCAATTGCGACGACGATCTTGAATTGAACCAACGGTTTCTCAGCTGTCAGCTGTCCGATTCGCTCAGTAGCGATCTAGCGTTTCTCGTCGAGCGACTCGATGTTCCCTTGGCTATTCGCTCTTCGAGCATGCTCGAAGACGCGCTGCACCAGCCCTTCGCCGGGATCTATTCCACATTCATGATCCCCAACAAGTCGCCGGATCTCGCCAATCGCCTCGCTGAAATCTCCAACGCCATCAAGCTGGTTTACGCATCTACCTTTTGCCGCAATGCCAAGTCGTACCTGCAGAGCACAGGTCATCGCATTGAAGAAGAGCGCATGGCGGTTATTATTCAAGCAATCGTGGGACGAGAGCGGGGAAATCGTTTCTATCCCAGCTTTTCCGGCGTCGCTCAATCGTTCAATTTCTATCCGGTTGGACCGCAGAAGCCTTCCGATGGGATCGTTCACATTGCACTCGGCCTGGGACGTACCGTGGTCGACGGGGGCCTGGCGCTGCGCTTCAGTCCTAAGCACCCCGGGGTGCTGCCGCAATTCTCTTCACCGAAGTCGATGCTGGACAGCAACCAGCGAAATTTCTATGCGGTCGACATGGACAGCACCTGTTGTGAAGCCGACTCGGATCTCTATACGAACGTGCGGCAGTACGACCTGGTCGATGCCGAAGTCGACGGCACATTGGCACCCATCGGTAGCGTCTTTTCTGCCGATGATCAACAGATTCGCGACGATCTTCGGACCGTGGGTCCTCGGGTCATTACCTTCAACAATATTCTCAAGCACAATGCTATTCCGCTGGCAAAGGCACTCAGGAGGCTGCTTTCACTGACTAAGAAAGGGTTCGGCGGTCCGGTTGAAATTGAGTTTGCCTGCGATATGGGAGACTGGGGACTCAACCCTCCGCCGGGGCAGGAACGGATCAAACCCATCCTCTACGCCCTCCAGGTACGGCCATTCGGGGCCCGCAATATCGCGCCCGAGCTAGCGCATCTGGACTTCTCTACCAAAGACACGCTCTGTGTCAGCAGTCGATCGCTGGGTCATGGCATTCAAAAGG
>JAZFTL010000564.1:0-13850 GCA_036446675.1 Thermoanaerobaculia bacterium | reverse complement strand
TCGACATCGACCGCCCACCGGCCTTGAGAGCTCCCCTTCAAAGGATGGAGTCGCAATCCTGGACCTGCAAGATCTCGTACACTTGCGGCGGCGTTCAGGCGGGCAAGAATCCGTCGGATCTTTGGCACTTGCCCAGCTCCGAGGCGACGAGTATCACCGGTCTCGAAGAATCGTTTGAGTCCTCGGTGCCTGAACCCGGTGATCACGACCGGAGTGTAACCCGGTACGATACAGGTAGCAACAAATGCCAGGACAGTGTAATAGCCTAGCGATTGTGTCCAGGTCAACTGCCGAGCGGTTATGTCCTTCATGGGACGCCCAATGATGAGCAGTAAGGAGCTGACACAGAGTGGCCTTCCCTGAGGTGTCCCTGAGGTGCCCCCTGAGGTGCCCCTGAGGTGCCAAGTGTTTCGTGCAGAATCGGGCTCAGATACTGTGAAATGCATTGATATTTCGTCCGGATAGCGATCAGGTGTTGGCGAACTTCATGGATCGGGAGCGGCGGAGCACAAATTCGTACTGCGAAGGGGCTCTTTGGCCCGAAAGTGCGGTTTGTGGACAGCCTGCGGCACCCGCCGGCACCCGCTAGAGTGCGCGGCGTATTGAAGGACTGCAAGTTGATATAAGAACGCAGCTTGAAGTACGTCAGCTCGAATCGAAGGCGGCTCTGAAGGGCTGCGGGGGTGGGAAGGATCCTTGGGGGAATACTGCTGAGAGGTCTCCAGTCTTGAGTTTCTCGGCCGGCCTCGCGGTAGAGAAGAGGCTGTAGGCCTCCCAGAAGGCTTGGCGGACCTTCTTGGTGGCGCAATGTGAGAACGGAGTTCCATCGAGCATTGCCTAGTCGGCCTATCTAAGGCATTCCTTGCTAGTGTCCTGGCCCGGCCGCGGTCAAAACCTCATTAGACGCGGCAACCGATCTGGTAGCATTATTGGGAGCAATGGAGTTGGACAGAGTGAATGACGCCGTCGAAGCTAGATTCCCCGGCGAGGTGTGCCTTCGAGATCTATTCAATCGCGAGCTCCACGTTAAGACCCGGCTCGAGGATGGGAGCATAGAAGAAGTCGCTGTTCTGACCTCGAACGAGATCGGCGGTTGGGATGAGGCCGAACTCGACGCTTACCTGGGTGATCTCGGAGACCTCCTCAAAGGGCTAGGCGGTGGCTGGATCGAGCTCGACGAGAACCAGAGTGCCGAGGTTCCGCTGGGTTATGGGAAGTACTTCGTGAGGTTGGAACAGGGCGATGCGGTCAAAGGTGAGACTACGATCATACTGTGGCTCAATCCCACCGGGTGGGTGAACGCAGACGGGACCGGATACCTCGATCCAGTCCCTTCGAGTTTTCTCCGCTGTAAACGCATAGGTGATTTGTAGCGCAGGGCTCAACAAGTGGCGTGGATTCGGCAGAGGAGGAGGGCACTTCTACGGGCGCAGTCTTAGTTGCAGCTTCCCCCGCCCAGATCCCTCCGCTTCGGCGGCTCCGCCGCCTCCGGTCGGGATGACAAAGGTGCAATCAGGCCTTCTCGCTCAGCTCAGTCGGGGTGACAAAGGTGAGAATCCGATCTTGTCTCGCTCAATTCAGTAGGGGTGATAAAGGTGAGAATCCGACCTTCTCGCTCAGTTCAGTCTGTTTGTACTGACCGTCTTGCGCCGGCGCGAGAGGTCTCTATACGCTTGACAGCTCCTCCCAAGGGACGGCTTTGCCGTACAGGGCTCCTTGACCGAACCTACATCCTAGACCCTGCAGAGTTTCGGCGACGCGGGAGCGTTCGATTCCCTCTGCGATGACCCTCAGCTTGAGGCTTTGGCCCAGCCTGAGGATGGCCTCGATGAGCGCCGTGGCGTCAGAGCTCGTTGCCAGGCTCTGGACGAAGACACGGTCGATCTTGAGGGTGTCGACGGGGAGCTCGTGAAGATAACTCAGCGAGGAATAGCCCGTACCGAAGTCGTCCAAGGCGATCTGAATACCGGAGGACTTGAGACGGTTGAGGTTCTGCTTGGCGGTGTCGATTCGGCGCAGAGTGGCGCGCTCGGTGACTTCTAGCGTCAGTCGCGTCGGCTCGATCTCCCGAGAGGCAAGGCACTCGCTCACTGTTTTCACGATCTCCGGGTCGAGCAGAGAGCGCGCCGACAGGTTGACGTGAAGGCCCAACTCAGGCGTCGTGTTATCCACTGTCTGGAGCCGTTCGCACGCTCTTTCGAGGACCCATCGGTCGATTTCGACCAGCAGTCCATCCGACTCGGCGACCCCAACGAAGGTGCTCGCCGGGAGCAGACCGCGGGTCGGATGGTGCCAGCGGACGAGCGCTTCGAGGTTGACGACCTTGCCGTCTCGCATATCGACGATCGGCTGAAAGTAGACCTCGAGCTCACCTCGAGCCAGGGCCTGGGGCAGCCTAGTCTGCAGATCCAAGAACTCCTTCGCCACCTCGTCCATCGACGGATCGAAGAGCTCCACCGTGCCTCGATGCTCCGACTTCGCCACATGGAGCGCTGCGTCCGCGAAGCGCATCAGCTCACTGCCGGTCATCTGGAGATCCAGCAAAGCGACACCGATGCTGGCGCTGAGAGTCACTTCGGTGCCATGGAGGTCGAACGATCCACTCACGGCAGTGAGAACCCGGCGTGCCGTGGCAAGGGCCTCGGCTTCGCTTGACACCCCTTTTAACAGCACCGCGAACTCGTCTCCACCCATACGCGCGACCGTGTCATCCGGGCTCAGGCAGGAGTGCAGGCGATCTGCGAAGAGCCGCAGGGCCTCGTCTCCGGCGGCATGCCCCAGATGGTCATTGACGCGCTTGAAGGCATCCACATCGACGAACAAGAGGGCTAGCTGCTCGCCCTCGAGGTGCTCGTGCTCCAGGGCATTTTCTACCCGTTGCAAGAAGAAATTCCGGTTTGGGAGATTGGTCAGCGAGTCGTGAAGGGATTCGAAGACCGCCTGGGAGGTCCTTAGACGCTGCGTCTCATAGAGCTGGGCATTGGCGATCGCGGTAGCGGCTTGCTCGCCGAACACCTTGAGCGCTCGCAGCTCGTGCTCGGTGTAGGAAACGCCGGTCTGAGCGTTGATATTGAGGACACCGAGAAGGTCGCCCCGATGGATTAGTGGAACGCTCAGAGCACTCTGTGGCGAGTGGCCGTCCTTGACCGGGGTCTTCCGGTCGGGCTGGCTCAGTGTGCCGGAGATCAGGACCGCCTCACCGGTGGCCGCGACACGCCCGGCAACCCCCTCACCGATCTCCAGACACATTCCCTCCGCCGCGCTGGGACCCGAAACACACACCACCTTGAGTCGCTGACCTCCCTGAACGAGCATGATCGAGCCGTCGTGGCCCGCGAGGATCTCTCGGGCGCAACGGAGAATTGTATCCAGCACCTCGTCGATGGCAAGATCCTGGTTCATCGTTTTGGCGGCCTCGAGGAGGAGTTCGCTCATACTGAGCCGGTGGGTGAGGGTTGCGGTGAGCACCTTCTCCTGCACCAACAAGCGGGCGAGGTTGCGCAGCTGTAGCTCCTTTTCGAGGGCGTACACGGCGAAGAGACCGACGATGACCACGAGGCCGACCTGAAGTTGCCGGCGCGAGACCCAATCGGGGGTTTCGAACCAGCCCACGAAACCGAGCGAGACGACCGCAGTGGCGAGGATGCCGAGCAGCATGAGGGCGATGAGCCACAGCTGCAGACGCCGCCGTTCCACCGCCTCCAGCGTCGGGGTGTCAAAGCTTTCGAGCCCCGTGATGGTCGCAGCTTGATGTCTGGCCCGGTTGAAGAGGTGCTCCCGACCGTCCCCGGAACTCACCGTCGAGGCTAGTGTCCCGACCTCACGATCGGACTGTTCTTGTTCCTGCTTCTGGATCAATATGCGGTTATCGTACAGCAAGGAAGGGCTCCTGTCGCGGCTCCCCAGTAGAGGGCTCGATCTGGTGACGGCAGGGCCGAGAGTTCTTGCCGTCTTGATCGCTATCCAGAGTGTAATGCTCCTTCATGCCGGCGGTGATACCATGCAGGCCAGCGTGATAGGCCACGCACTGGCCGGGCAAGGAGAACTTACCGGAAACCGCTGCCCGCTAACTATTGGAGGACTCAATGACTCTCAGAATCAACAATGAAGCTCCTAATTTCACTGCTCAGACGACCGAAGGCGTGATTAACTTTCATCAATGGGCCGGCGACAGCTGGGTCATCCTGTTCTCACATCCGAAGGATTTTACGCCGGTCTGCACCACCGAACTCGGCTCGCTGGCTGCGCTGAAGCCGGAGTTCGACCGTCGTAACTGCAAACTCATCGGCATCAGTGTCGACGGAGTGAGCAATCACATAGCCTGGTCTAAAGATATCGAGGCATCGCAGGGTCATGCCATCAACTATCCCCTTATCGGCGATCCGGAGCTGAAGGTTGTCAAGCTGTACGAAATGTTGCCGGCGGATGCAGGTGACACCGCCGAAGGCAGAACTCCGGCCGACAACGCGACGGCTCGCTCGGTATTTGTGATCGGTCCCGACAAGAAGATCAAGGCCACCCTTACCTATCCGATGAGCACCGGGCGCAATTTCGCGGAGATCCTGCGGCTATTGGACTCAGTCCAGTTGACGGCTACCGAGAAAGTGGCCACGCCGGCGAATTGGCAGCCGGGCGATGACGTCATCATTCTTCCGTCGGTGTCGGATGAAGCCGCCAGGCAGAAGTACCCCAACGGCTGGGAGCAGCCGCTTCCCTACATTCGAATTGTGCCGCAGCCGGACAAAGACAGCTGAGCCGGGGGCAGGGTGAGGACTACTCGTCGGAGAGCACTGCAAGCAGGGCGCGACGCTTTCTCAAGCTGTCGAGCCAAAGGGGAGTGAATGTGACCAAATCCAGCAGGGTCCGGTCGAGTTCTTCCAAATAGAAGGCCATCTCCGACGCCATAGCTCGATGGAAGGACTCCAGATCACGCCCTGCTTGCTCGCGTTCTATGAGCGAGTGCCGCGCGGTGGTTTTGGCGGCATCGACCGCCTTCCGGCCGGCTTTCTGGAGGGCCACGACGACCTGGCAATGGATCGGAATCGAGTTCATGTAGCGGTCGAGGATCTCCATTTCGTAGAAGCGGACCCCTCGCATCGCTAAGACCTCTCGCAGTTTCGGAGTCAAAGCGTCTGCAAGAGTGTCAAGAAACCCTCGGGCGTCTTCCCAGCCGCGGCCTACGGGCACGGTGAGATCCTGCCGCAGCCTTTGCAGGAGAGGGGAGAGACTCTCGCGACGGGGCTGAGTAGTTTTTTGCAGGTAACGATCGAGCTGCTCGATGCTCTTGTAAAGCCACTCAGCCTCCTCGATGTCTCGCGGAAAGCGCTTGGAGATGTAGTAGTCGGCATTGTGATGACTGCGAGGGTCCGCCGACATCAGCTCGCCGAAGGTGTCTTGAAGAAAGGCGTGGAGCTTTCCTATGGAAACGCAGAGCATCTTGCGAAGTTCGAGCACTTGGCTTGGCCCAATGTCCTGTGGAAATCGGTCTAACTCGTCCAATACGCTCCGCGAGATCAAATCGAGTGCGACGAGAGCGTTTTTTCGAGCTCTCTCGAGAGCGGAGATTCTAGAGGGACTCTGCAAGAGCGGCTGAAGCCGAGTGCGAATCAGGTTAGCGGCCTCGAGCACTTGCTTCCAGATCTCGAGCAGGCGTTTCGGGGAACAGTGAAGAATGGCATAGTTGCTCTCCATCACCCCGTCCAGAACCTTTATGCACCCGAGAAATGCCTTGATTCTGGGGTTCTGCCACACCATCCGCTCCAACGCCCAGTCTGCAGTCGTGACCCCTGCAGGCAGGACGATCTCCTGGTTGGCAAGAGTGATGATACGTGCTGCCGTTTGGCTCAAGTGATTGCGCTCGGAGTTGGTGGCCGGGTAATGGAACATGAGCTCGTGAACCACACTTTATACACCCGGTTGGGCACCTCGCGCAGCGAAGGATTTCACTTTGAAGAGAAGAAATTTGCTTCCTAGAAGAGGTTCTGCGGTCGGCCGCTAGAGCGAAGAAATAGCCACACTGAGTTCCGGGCCTAATTTAGATGTCGCTGAAGCTCGGCTTGTCTGCAGCTTCGCCCTCTTGCCTGGGTCTGGCTTGCTGCTGGCTGTTGCAGATGTCGCGCTCTATTACGATTGGTGGGTCAAGGTCCGACGCTGTCCTACGCCGCCTTCAACCACACTGCATGCATTGGCGCGACCTCGACCACGACTGAGGGTCCGGTCTGGAGGCAGTCCGGTAAGCCCAGGAAGTCATGAGCCGGTGACTTGCGAACTAATCGTTGGTCAAGCCCAGATGTTCACGCACGGCCGCTTCCAGGCCGGTCAACCCGGCATCTAACCCCAGTGCCAGCGCCTCTTCGGGTGTCGCCTCATCGACGTAGTAGGCCTTGAGCGCGAAGAGCGCACCCACCCGGTTTCCAGCTCCGCAGTGCACGAGCAGCGGGCCCTCGGCTTCTTCGAGGACCAGGGCAAACTCTTTGGCTCTTGCCTCGGTCAGAGCGGCGGCTCCGGCAATCGGTAGGGACACGTAGCTCATCCCTGCCGCTTCGACAGCCTCCCTTCCGACCGGCGATTCGTCGGGCGTGCGTAGATTGATCACCGTCCTGAACCCCTTTTCGCTCGCCAGGCGGAGCTGATCGATGCTCGGCTGGCCGCCGGTAACGATTCCCTCGAGAGGATGGCGTCCATTGGGGAGAAGAGTCTCCGGATCGACAGACTCGATGCCCCCACTTTTCTCATTCTCCTGCTCCTGTCCAGTGGCTATCTGAGCCCCTGGAATCGATACCGCAGCCAGCCATGGCAACAGCAATGACATTCTCAGCCAGGCTCTGTTCGACCTCATCTCGAGTCACCTCCATGATTGTCCCAATACGTCGGTGCGGCGGGCCGTACCGACTCCGTCAGATAAAAAGGGTGATGTTGGCATCGACGGCGAACTCCAGAAACGTCGCTGCCCCGCCGATCTCGCAGCCCTCGATGAAATCTTCCTGATCAAAGCCGAAGACATCCATCGTCATTTGGCAGGCGATGAGCCGGACATCGAATTCCACGCAAGCGTCGCGCAGTTCCTCGATCGTCGCCACTCCTTTCTTTTTGAAAGTTTTTTTCATCATCGCGGTGGCGAAGTTGTTGAAACCGGGTACGAGTCCCGACACCGCGTTGGGAATGGGCCAGGAGAAATTCTGAAACCCCTCGGGGCCGAAAGGCATCTTCATCGGCATTGCCGGGTTCGAGTGGGGTGAGATCTGGGCTTTGAGATCCTTCATCAACAGCGGCAGGCCGTAAAAGGTAAAGAAGATCGCCACTTCCATGTCCATGGCTGCGGCCGTCGAGGCGAGGATGAACGGCGGGTATCCCCAATCCAGCGTTCCCTTCGAGGCGATTAGAGCCATCCTTTTGGGCTGCGGTTGGGGCATCTGATCCGGTCGATCCTGCGGCGATTCCTACGAATCGATAGGTCCTTGATCCTGTTTTTCGATCGGCTCCATGATGAGCCCTCTCAAGGCTTTGCGGATAAAGAAGACGTACTCTCCGCCACCCTCGCTCTGCTCGACGATAAGGTGCCCGGTGCGACGGCTGAACGCGCTTATGTCCGGAATCGATCCCGGGTCGCTCGAAATCATCTTCAGAATGTCGCCAGAGGCCAAGCTGTCAATGGCCTTCTTCGTCTGCAGGATTGGAAGAGGGCAGTTCATCCCACGGCAATCCAGCTCGAGTTGCGGTTCTATTTGAGAGACGGAATCGGTCATCAGGGCCTCCTTGCGTTCGCCGACGCCTCAGCGGGCAGGCACGAACTCGTTTGAGAACAGCATCACCGTATACAACACTAGCGCTACAGTCAAGAAGTTGCCCACTGATGAGCGGGAGCGCATTTCTAGGCGTCCGGTGGCCTGAATTCCTGACTCTTGTAGCCGTGCCGAGAAGTCTACGCGGATTTCTGAGGGCAATGGGAGGCTGGTCTTTGGGGCAAGCGGAAGGCTCTGTCGACCGGTCGCTGGATGCCACAGCGACGGGCGGGAACGAGAGGCCGAGCCCACCGCTGCCGGCATGTGATTGGCGCTGGAAAAAGCGATCGAAGACCTTTGGAAGATCCTCCTGCGGAAGCCCTGATCCGGTATCTTGCACCGCGACCTCGAGAGCTCTGGCCTCGGCGGCCTGCTCGGGAGATCGTCTGGGTTGTGGACGAGAAAGCCTTGCTCTGAAGCAATGCCGGACACACAATAGCCTTCATGCCGCAAATGGAACACGAGTGGCTGATTCGCTCCGGCGCGTTTGTCGCTATTCTCATCTCCATGCTGGCCTGGGAGTTTGTCGTTCCGCTTCACCATGGGCGGGAGTCCCGACTCCGCCACGATGCTCGCAACCTCGCGGTACTGCTGCTCGATTCCCTGACCGTTCGGTTAGTTCTTCCGATCTTGCCGGTAGGCCTTGCCCAGCTGGCTACGGAGCGAAATTGGGGACTCTTCAATCATCTACCCCTCGCCCCTTGGCTCTCTGTCGGGCTCACTATTGTGGCCTTCGATCTGGCGATTTATCTGCAGCATCTCACCTTCCATGCAGTGCCGGTCCTCTGGCGGCTGCACATGGTGCATCATTCGGATCTCCAGTTCGACGCCACGACAGGCGTCCGATTTCACCCGATCGAGATTGCCCTCTCGGCCGGGGTCAAGTTGGGATTGGTCCTGATCCTCGGACCACCTGCCGTAGGGGTTATGGTATTTGAGATCCTGCTCAACGCCAGCTCGCTCTTCAACCACGCCAACGCCCGCCTGCTCCTATCACTCGATCGCTGGTTGCGTTGGATCATCGTCACTCCCGATATGCATCGTGTCCACCATTCGGCGGATCGGCCGGAAACCAATAGCAACTTCGGCTTCAATCTGCCATGGTGGGATCGTGTGTTCAGGACCTACAGAGACCAACCCCGAGCCGGGCATGGCGAGATGATCATCGGTCTCGAGCATTTGCGTAACCCACATCATCTGACCTTGGGCCGACTGCTGGTGATGCCCTTCCTCGGCACCGGTGGTGTCTATCCCATGATCAGACCGCGCGATGATGGTTGAATACCACACGCCTGCCTCACGGCATTCGAGTCAACTGTGATTGCTACGCGCGACAGCCAACCCGGAGTTAAATGGGCGAAGGTTATCGACAACGAGAGCTGTATCGGCTGCCACGCTTGCTCGACCGCGTGTAAATCTGAAAACGAGGTGCCGCTCTCGGTCAATCGAACCTACGTCAAGCACGTTGATGTCGGGGTCTTTCCCCAGGCGAGACGCGCTTTTCAGGTGACCCGGTGCAACCAGTGCGCCGACGCTCCCTGCACCCACGCCTGTCCGACTCGGGCGATGTACGCTCGGCCCGACGGTATCGTCGATTTCGACAAAGATATCTGCATTGGCTGCAAGGCTTGCATCGCCGCCTGTCCCTATGACGCGATCTTCATCAATCCGGAGGACCATTCGGCCGAGAAGTGCAACTTCTGTGCGCACCGGATCGATATGAATCTCGAGCCGGCCTGTGTCGTGGTCTGTCCGACCGAGGCGATCATGGTGGGTGATCTGAACGATCCAAACTCCCGTGTCGCGCAGATGGTCAACCGGGAGCCGGTAGCGGTTCGGCGGCCCGAGAAGGAGACCCGCCCCAAGCTCTTCTATCGGGGTGCCCATCAGGCGACGCTCGACCCCCTCGCAGCACGCCGTCCTGAGGGCGGCCTTTTCATGTGGAGCGAGCAGACCGAAGGGACACACAATGTGGTTTCGGGCTACCCAATGGAGGCAGTTGAGGGCGGTCACCTCTCCAACTCCTCGGCCGCGGCGCTACTTTCCTACGACGTGCCGCACCAGGTACCGTGGGATTGGCGGGTGAGTCTCTACACTTTGACCAAGGGGATCGCCGCGGGCGCCTATCTCGTTCCGCTGCTGCTGATCCTCTCCGGTTGGCTCGACCCGCATAGCCCGCTCTGGCGCTGGGGGGCTCCGATCGTGGCAGGCGCCTTCCTCGGCCTGACCGGAGTCGTTCTGATCGCCGACCTGGAGCATCCGAAACGCTTCTACATGATCTTTACTAAGGCTCACTGGCGCAGCTGGCTCGTCAAGGGAGCTTTCATCATCGCCGCCTATTCAGTGATTTTGGGCTCGCACTTCCTGATCTCGCTGCTGGACCGGCCGGGCCGCGCCTGGCTCGCCGTGCCGGGACTGCCGCTGGCAGCGATGACGGCGGTGTACACCGCCTATCTCTTTGCCCAGGCCAAGGCACGGGATCTCTGGCAGAGCCCGTTGCTACCGCCGCATCTTCTGGTGCAGGCCATCCTCGCCGGCGCGGCGGCACTCGTGCCGGTCGCCTACTTCATAGATCCTGAAGCGGTGCGCCCCTTGCTGATCGTTACGGCTCTATCGGCGCTCGTGCATCTGCTGATGGTACTCGGCGAAGTCACCCTGACCCACGCCACTGCGCATGCCCACCTCGCCACCTGGGAGATGGTGAAGGGCAGGTACAGGGCATTCTTCTGGACTGGAATCGTGCTCACGATCGCCACACTACCGGCGCCTTGGGTGGGAGTGATGATCGCGCCGGTAGCCTTGATCGGGTTGTTAGCCTTTGAACACGCCTATGTTCAGGCGGGCCAGGCGGTACCTTTGGCATGATGGACCTGAAAAAGCTCAACGAGCGCGTCAGCGCCGCACGTCGAGACACCGAAGCTCGCGGCGAGACCTTCTATCCGGGCGCGAGCCGGATCCATCTGGCGGCGTTTCCGCCCAAGGAGCGCTGGGACGACTGGGTGGAGTTGGACTCGAAATCCTGGCCCAAGCGAGTCGAGAAGCGCTACATGCTGGTACCGACTACCTGTTTTAACTGCGAGTCCGCCTGCGGCTTGCTGGCCTATATTGATAAGGATTCGCTTCAGGTGCGCAAGTTCGAGGGCAACCCGGAGCATCCGGGCTCACGCGGCAGAAACTGTGCTAAAGGTCCGGCGACTCTCAACCAGATCACCGACCCGGATCGCATCCTCTATCCACTGAAACGTGCGGGCAAACGCGGTGAAGGCAAGTGGGTGCAGGTTTCCTGGGACGAGGCATTGGATGAGATCTCGCAGCGGATCCGCACGGCCCTCCAAGAGGGCCGCACCAACGAGATCATGTATCACGTCGGGCGCTCGGGAGAAGACGGGTTCACCGAGCGGGTGATGGCCGCCTGGGGAGTGGACGGGCACAACTCCCATACGAACATCTGCTCTGCGGGAGCCCGCGCCGGCTACCAGCTCTGGTGCGGCATCGACCGGCCGAGCCCGGATCATGCGCGCGCCGCGGTGATTCTTCTCATCAGCTCGCATCTCGAGAGCGGCCACTACTTCAATCCACACGCCCAAAGGATTATGGAGGCGAAGAAACGGGGAGCCAAGTTGATTGTGCTCGACACTCGACTCTCCAACACCGCCACCCATGCCGACTTCTGGCTGGCGACCCAGCCGGGCTCCGAGGCCGCGGTAATGCTGGCGATCGCCAACTATCTGATCCAGAACAGTCTCTACAACCGGGACTACGTTGAGCGCTGGTGGAACTGGCAGGAGTACCTCGAAGCGGTCCATCCGGGGCTCGATCCCACCTTCGAAAGCTTCGAGAGAATGCTCAAGGCCGAATACGAGGACTACACCTTCGAGTTCGCCGCCCGCGAATCAGGCGTCGACGCGGCGACCTTGCGCCAGGTGGCTGAAACCGTGGCAACTGCCGGCACCAGGCTGTCGACCCACAACTGGAGGAGCGCCACTTCGTCCAACGAGGGTGGTTGGCAGGTGGCGCGGACGATTTTCTTGTTGAATGCCTTGATGGGCGCGATCGCGGTGCCCGGCGGCACCTATCCCAACGCCTGGAACAAGTTTGTTCCGAAGCCCATCCACCTGCCACGGCACCCCAAGAAATGGAACGACCTGAACTGGCCGCTCGAGTACTCCCTCTCGATGTATGAGCTCTCCTTCTTGCTACCGCACCTGGTCAAGGAGGGCCGCGGCAAACTCGATGTCTACTTTACGCGGGTCTACAACCCGGTGTGGACGAACCCCGACGGTTTCTCCTGGATCGAGATGCTGACCGACGAGGAAAAGATCGGCCTCCATGTCGCGCTGACGCCGACCTGGAACGAGACCGCATACTTCGCCGACTACATTCTTCCCATGGGACACTCCTCGGAGCGTCACGACACCCATTCCTACGAGACTCACGATGCCCAGTGGATAGGGTTTCGACAACCCGTACTACGGGCGGCGCGCGAACGACTCGGCGAGACCGTGACCGACACACGCCAGACCAATCCGGGCGAGGTGTGGGAAGAAAACGAGTTCTGGCTCGACCTCTCTTGGCGTATCGACCCCGAGGGTGCCCTCGGTATCCGGCCGTTCTTCGAGTCCAGGGAGCGACCCGGCGAGCCACTCAAGGTAGAGGAGTACTATCGGTACCTGTTTGAAAATTCGGTACCGGGCCTGCCTGAGAAGGCCGCTCGAGAAGGACTCGAGCCCCTCGAGTACATGCGCCGCTACGGAGCGTTCGAGATCGAAAGCGACATCGGTCCGGTGTACGAACGGGAAGTGCCGGCCGCGGAGCTCGATGACATCGCTGAGGATACCTTTGGCCGGGTGTTCACACGCGCCGAGGCACCGGCGCAGGTCAATCTGGCCCCCACCGGGGCACCACCGGGAGATGCCAGCGGTAGGCGCCTTGCCGGTGTCAGGGTCGACGGCAAAGTGCTCAAGGGTTTTCCGACACCAAGCGGCAAGCTCGAATTCTATTCCTCTACCCTCGCCGCCTGGGGCTGGAAAGAGTACGCCATACCCACCTACATCAAGAGTCATGTGCATCCTGACAACATGGCTGCGGACGAGACCTGCTTGATCTCGACCTTCCGCCTGCCGGTGCAGATTCACACCCGTTCCGCCAACGCCAAGTGGCTGGACGAAATCGCCCACACCAATCCGCTCTGGATGCACCCGAAGAAGGCCGCCGAGGTCGGAGTGCGAACCGGCGATCTGGTTCGGGTCGAAACCCAAATCGGTTACTTCGTGGTCAAGGTCTGGGTGACCGAAGGGATCAAGCCGGAAGTCGTCGCCTGCAGCCACCACATGGGCCGCTGGAAGCTTGCCGACCGGAGTGATCGCAGCCCGGGCTCGACCGATGCTCTCGTTCGCGGACAGCGCCAGATGATGGCAACCGTGTCGCTCGAACATCAGGGGTCCGACTGGGCCATTCGGCGCAAGAAGGGCGCCGGACCCTACAAGACGAGCGATCCCGACACTTCCCGGATCTGGTGGACCGACGTTGGCGTGCACCAAAACTTGACCTTCGCAGTGCACCCCGATCCGATCTCCGGCATGCACTGTTGGCACCAAGCGGTGCGCGTCAAGAAGGCCGGGTCGGATGACCGCTACGGTGACATTTCGGTCGATATCGAGAAGTCACATCAGGTGTTTCTGGAGTGGCTAGCCAAAACCCGCTCGCCGGTCGAGCACTCCCCGGATGGCAACCGACGTCCGCTGTGGCTCATCCGACCGGTCAAACCGGTCGAGGCGGCCTTCCGCCTCCCGTCCACAGACCCGGTGCACCATTAAGCGAACGTATTCTCCCAGCCGAGGGAACCCTGCAGAACCCCAGGAGTGGTGATCGAGTGTCCCGCATCAGTGCACACCCGGCAAGCGAGCGATCGAGAAGATCGTTTTTCTCTATGACGCCCAGACTCGTCGACGCCACAAGGGCTCTCAAGTTGTCGTCTACGGCAAGCACTGATGGGGTAGCTCACGCTCTGAGTCGAGCAAGCCGAAGAGGCCGCTCCGACCCTTTGACCTCGACTATGATTGGGTTCGT
>JAZFTL010000563.1:0-11746 GCA_036446675.1 Thermoanaerobaculia bacterium | reverse complement strand
CTTCTGCCGCAGAGATCGAATCATCTGCAGCACTTACCTTGAACAGACAGTCAAGTAGTTCATTGCGCTCATCTGAAGTAGCTACTTTCGAAAACTCCCGGGTGACCAAGAAGTTTTCGGTCCCTCCAAAAAGCTGGTTCTGACTCTCAGCAATCTGCACGACGAGGATCGCCTGGTCTTCTGGAATGATGCCTTGCTCCTGCAAGACCTCCTCCATTTTGCGAGTCTCCTCTTTACTAATGTTCAAGTCAGCGTTGGCGACTCGGCTGAGGATATAGGCGAAAGCTGCCAAGAATCTCGCCCGTGACGGATCGAGAGCCTCCAATTGGCGCACGATCTTGCGCACCGATGAGGTGTCTCCCGCGACCCCGCTGCCCTCGTCAACGTCTCTACTACCTATGAATTTTCTAAGGAATGACATCTCTAGCGTCCTTCTTTGAAGCCGAGACCTAGGAGTCTGCGCGGCAGAAGATAATCCTACTACGAGAGTTCCACAGCGGCCCATTCTCCCGATCTTTCTCGTTGCGTAGAACCACTATGCTCCTCAAAAGATCGAAAAACTGCCCTCGCTGTGCCACTCTCTCGCTACGGATATTTCTGCCGCACAGACTCCTAGCCGGCCGGCTGGTTCATTGGTTCGATCTGGATCACTCCGATCGCTCTAGTTCTATCGATAAAAGCCGGCGATGGTGCGCGCCCTATGGCCAGGGCCCAAGGCGTCCACCTCCAGGCGTTTCCACTGTAGCCCGGCCTGGCTCTCCGTATAGAAACCGAGGAGGTACTGACTGCGCAGTTCACCGTCGATTTCACGGTAGACAGCCTCGAGATCTTCGCCTAGACGGGACAGGAACACCCGGCCTCCAACATCTTCGGTGAGCCCCTTGAGCCGGCCCAGGAAACCACGTATGTTCAGTCCCTTGCCACCCGTTCGAACAATTTCGTTGTTCGTGAGGATGAAGTAAATGGGAACCCCGACCTGTCGAGCAAAGCGCAGGCAGGTTCGATAGGAGAAGTCAGGATCCTCATCCGCTCCATCGGTGTAGACAATCAGCGCCTTCTTGCCGGGCACTCCCTGCAGTTGGACCAAAGAGTAGACCACGGCCTTCCAAATGCTGGTTTGGCCATCTGGGGTGAGTCGATCCAATGCGGCCGAAACTTCCCCTAGGTTCGAGGTCGTCCTCCGGAAGAGCTCCGGCTCATCGCCGAATCCCACCAGGAAGGCGCGATCTCGTCTGGCCGTCAAGCCCCGCAGGAACTGGGCTGCCGCCACCCGGACATCTCCGAGTTTGACGAACATCGAAGCTGAGGAATCGATCGCGAGCCCCACGGTTAGTGGTAAGTCACCGGCGTCACCAAACGTCACGATCTCCAATTCCTGCCCCTCTTGGCGGATGTTGAATTGGTCCCGCTTCAAGTCCTTTACAGGACGCCCCTTACGATCCGTGACCACGACGTAGAGTTCCACCAAGTCGATCTGAAGTCTTTCATTCGTACCGGGGTTGTTCAGGAACACGACATCCTCGGAGGAGTTCCCATCTTCGAGATAGGCAATGACTCGAACGAATCCTTTGGAGTCGTCTTCAGATATGCGGATCCGCTGGCGAAAAGGAGCAGCGTAACGCGTCGCCACGAGCTCTCGCTTCCAGTAAAACTCTACCCGGTCGATATCTGCTCGATGGTCAGGCCCTTCGATCGACACCTCTACATCGACAGGTCCAATGAGAGTTTGCCTATCGATCATCTCCGCCGAAGGCTGAACAATTCTTACTCTGAAAACTCCCCCACCACCGTTTACGAGAATCTCGTCGCGGGCAAGCTCCAGCCCCGTACCATCAAGAGCAACAGCTTTGATCAGGCGCGTCCGTGGCAGAGGTCCAAGGTCGATGGTGGCTGTGAATGGAGCCGAAGATCGCGTTACCACCTTGTCGCCGTCTAGATAGAAGTCAACCTGCGCAATCCCCGGCTCCGACAGCACTGTACGAAATGTCGTCCTGCCGATAACCATCTCGTTCTGCGGTGCCAGAATGTGAATTGCCTTGGGACTGGGCAGCAGGTAGCCCTCATCCCGAAGGGGCGCTTCGGTATCTATCGCTTCCTCCAAGTCTGAGGCAAAAGCCGCACCCCACAGACCAGACCTCAGATTCTCTACCAGCACCACAACCGGCATCTCTCGATGGGAGGGTCCGACCACGACCTCAAGGGTATAAATCCCCTCTCCCTGGGCCTCTGGCCTATCGTAATGCCGCACCTCAGAGAGCAGTTCATCGAGGGGAACTGCAACTGTGACTCGGAGGAAATCGGCGTCGGTCGGGTCGAACAGAGCGATCGAGGCGACCGGATCGAGCGATCGATCCTGGGCTTGGACCAGGACTTGCAATTGAGAGAGACCGCCATCCTCGGACCGAACTGCTGCAGAAATCAATAGATCACCCTCATCGAGCTGGTCGTTCAGAACGCGCCGAATGCGGGCTGCCGACACGGCCCGCGGGGTAACTTCGGAAACCCATCGGCGACCACCGATAAGCGCCTGGCGTCCAGATCGATCAGCTGACCGCCACCATCCAACTTCAATTAGCCTCGGCTCATGGCCGTCGCCTGAAGGTGCCTTGGGGGTGTACCGAATATGTCTACGTAAGGGTAGGCCCTGGAGAATCGTAGAGAGCTTTCGCGTTTCCGTGACGACATCTCCCCCGCCAGCAGCAGCGAAAATCCGCAAAGGTCGAAGGGGATCGAGTATGAGCTCTTCCGGTTTGAGGAGCCCTTCGTCTACCTTTTTGTCTCGTTTCTTGCCGCGTAGAAATTTTCTCGGATCGATGCCGGTAGGAACTCGATCGCCCTCGTTGCCTGTCGCCATTCCTCCGGCCGGCGTTCGCGGCAAGACCGGTTGGTCGACTTCGACTCCGGCGCCGGGCAGCGACTCTCCGCGAGAGCTTGGCGAGAACGGAATTACCTGCCAACCGTAAGTCGACAGGGCGCGCGCCGCATCTTCTACTGCCGCGGTGCTTCCATTGAGCGCATCGATGTCCGGCGCAGCGAGTGGAAACCGTTTCCGCACCTCGCTCGAATAGAATTCCTGCGGCTCTAAATCGAATCCGCCACTCACCAGAATCAGCACCTGTGGACCGTCTCCACGATTCTCAGAAGCCCAGACCAGCATAGGGTCGAGAAACTCCTCGACCAGTCTCCTTTCTGCTCTTGCCGCGCCGGTTGCAGCACTCACCGCCTGAGCCCCCACCAGCGACGACGTATCCCCTCCATCGCCGGCATCTTTCAGCTGATCAAGATCCTTGCGCAGCAAGTGACGTATTCGCCGCTGAGCGCCATCTGCCGACTCGCGAATATTCAGCCAGTCCAAGGTATCTGCGAGCTCCTCAGGATTATTAGTCGGCGGACGAGCTGAGGTAACTTCAGGGTCCGCCAACACCACTTCGACGCTACCTAGCGCGGTGAGCTCTCGGGCTCTCTCTGCCAACCGGGCGGCCGCGGCGCGAAACTGGGGACCCTCCGTGAACGTCTGGTCGAAATAGATGACGACGCGCCACGAATCTCCGGCCGCTCCGAGATCCTCTATTGCGTAAGTCTCTCCGTCATCTAGAACTCCGACCTCCTGGCCGAGAATCGCACCAGCTAACTCAGCCTCCGGAACTGAAGCCTCAACCCATAAGCTCACGGTCGAGACGGGATTCGCTTGAGTTTCTTCAGGAGCTGCGGCCGCCGCGAACACTCGAGAACTCCAGTTCTCGCCGGTCGCGACGAGACTCACCGTCGCCACCCACAAGTACAATCCAATCCACCGCTTCTGCGCCATATTCACCTCGAACCTTCTTGATCGACTGACCCTTCGAGCACCATCCGGAACGCAATAGTTGACGGTACCATGCTATCTGTCACAGAGTTCAGCGAGATGGACGCTCAGACACAGCCGGCGACCGCTCACAGTACTTGACGACCCATCTGCCTCAAGATTGTAAGCACAGAGAGTGCCAGCTTTGGACGAAAGATGCGATTCTTCCTGCTCGGGAGATGCTTTAAGCGGCGAGGCAATGCCGCTATTGGAAGACAACAATCCTAAGTACCAAAGGAGAACAAATGTCAGTCATTCTTGAGATATTTACAAGCCGGCTGGATGGAAGGCTCGCAATCAGATTTCCCAACAACTTGGAATCGACCGAGCCACCACAGAAAACGCCGCGCCTGCAGCAATGGCCAGTCTGCTCCGCGGCTTAGCGCGAAACTCGGCCAGCTGCCAGGGTGCCCACTCTCTCTTCCACGTCTTGCCGAACGATCATGATAGGGGTGTTTTCGATCTGGAGTTCCCCCGATTTTATCTGAGGCCTCGAGGGGTGGTTGTCGGTTGGCGTTCTAGGATTGTGTGGTCGGCGGCCCGCTGCCCGATTGGGAACTGAAGAGGATCTGCTTGACAAACCAGAAAGCAACCCGTAGGTTTTGAGGCGTAAAACCGGGGCGATCAAGGCGTCCACAAATAGTTCAAAGATCACCGCCGTTGCCTCCCAGTCGAGGAGGGGAAGTAGGAGGGCTTGCTTAATGCTGTCGCTTTGCGAGAGAAGCTGGATCACTAGGGTTCAGAGCCGAAGAGTCAGCTACGTCGTGGACTTCACTTCCGGAACCTACCTGGCCTCATGACCGTCTTCAATGCACAGACAGTTTTCTACTACATGGCGGTTGCAAGCGTCGCGAGCGCGATTCTTGCAGTTACGCGGAGGAGCCCGGTTCACGCCATTCTTTGGGTGCTGGCCCTCTTCCTTCATATTGCGGGTATCTTCCTGCTGCTCGATGCGGAATTTCTGGCTGCTGTCCAGATCATCGTTTACGCGGGCGCCATCCTGATCTTCTATCTCTTCGTCGTGATGCTGCTCGACCTGCCGGCCGAGGAGGCTGGGCCGCGATTCGGCAAGCATTGGCCGTTCGCCGCTGCGGTCGGGCTCTCCTGCGCCGCGTTGGCCTGGCTCGCCCGAGCCGAAACCTTCGATGCTGTCGCAGCTGGAGTCGTGTCCGCAGCAGAGCCCATAGGGGCGAATAGTCCGCCTCAAGGAAGCCTTGCCGAGGTCGGCAAGGCGCTCTATGGTCCGTTCGCCTTGCCCGTGGAGATAGCCTCGCTCGTGCTCCTGGCCGCCATCGTCGGCGCTGTCGTCCTCGCCAGGAGGAGAAAAGCAAGCTCATGATCGTGCCCATGGGTACGGTTCTGGGATTGAGCGCTGTGCTCTTTGGGATCGGTGTCTTCGGCTTCCTGGCCCGAAGCAACATCATCCTGATGTTCATTTCGGCGGAGGTCATGCTCAACGCCGTCAATCTCAGTCTAGTCGGCTTCAGCCGGCACCTCGAAGACCCCCGCGGCCAGGTCCTGGCCCTCTTCGTCATCGCCATTGCGGCCGCGGAAGCGGCCGTCGGTCTGGGATTGCTCATCGCCTTGAACCGCAACAAGCCGGGTGCGGGAGTGGCCGACCTCACCGAGCTCAAATGGTGAACCTGCGGTGATACCCCTCCTGGCGGTTCTCGCCCCGGCCCTGGGCGCGCTCCTCATCGCCTGCACTGGTGAGCGCCGCGCCAATCTGAGGGAGTTCTGGTCGATCGCTGCCGGCGTTGTGATGGTCGGTCTCATCGCCAGCATGGTGCCGGAGATCCTGGCCGGCGGCGCGCCGGGGATCGTGCTCTTCCGGCTCCTTCCCGGCATCGAGCTGGCGCTTCGAGTGGATGCCTTCGGCCTGCTCTTTGCCACGGGCGCGTCGATCCTGTGGATCCTCACCTCAATCTACTCGATCGGCTATATGCGTACTCTCAAAGAGCACGCGCAGACCCGCTACTTTGCCTGTTTCGCTCTGGCCCTTGCGGCCACCCTCGGGGTGGCGTTTGCCGCCAACCTCTTCACCCTGTTCCTGTTCTATGAAGCCCTGACCCTGGTCACCTACCCCCTGGTGGGTCACCACGAGACCGCCGCGGCCAAGGCCGGTGCCCGCAAGTACATCATCTATCTTCTGGGTGCTGCCAAGCTGTTCCTGTTGGCCGCCATCATCCTGACCTACAACCTGTCCGGAACCCTGGAGTTTCGCGCTGGCGGCATCTTGCCGGCTGCGAAGCTCGTCGAGCAGCCAACCCTGCTGCTCGTGATCTTCGTGCTGTTTCTGTTCGGGTTCGCCAAGAACGCTCTCATGCCACTGCACAGCTGGTTGCCGGCTGCAATGGTGGCCCCCACTCCGGTGAGCGCACTGCTGCATGCGGTGGCGGTGGTCAAGACCGGGGTTTTTTCCACCCTCCGGATCTTTCTGTTTGTCTTTGGTCCTCACGCCATGCGCCAGCTCGGCGCGGACCAGCTGGCCTTCGTGGCCGCCTCGGTGACGATCCTGGTCGCCTCGCTGCTGGCGCTCAGTCAGGACAACCTCAAGGCTCGGCTGGCCTTCTCCACGGTAAGCCAGCTCTCCTACATTGTACTGGGAGGGGCGCTCTTGACCTCCAGTGGCGTCATGGGCGGGGTCGCCCACATCACTAACCACGCCGTTTCGAAGATCACCCTTTTCTTTTGCGCCGGATCGATCTACGTGTCTACCCACAAGACCGAGATCAGCCAGATGTCCGGCCTGGCCAAGCGCATGCCGTGGACCATGGCAGCGTTCTCGCTGGCCTCGCTGAGCATCGTGGGAATTCCGCTCACCAGCGGGTTCGTCTCCAAGTGGTACATCGCCCTCGGCACCCTGGAGGGGGGCAGTCTGATCTTGTTGGGGGTACTCCTTCTCAGCTCGCTCCTCAGTGCGGCCTATTTGGGCCCCATCGTGTACAAGGCCTACTTCGAGGAGGAGTCGCCCACGAGCGACGAGGTCCGCGAGGTGCCTTGGATGGTAGCGCCTTTGGTAATCACCGCTGCTGCAAGCCTCCTCCTGGGTCTTTTCCCCGGTCCCGTTTTGGAACTGGCTGGAAGGGTCATGCCGTGAACTTCTTAGAGAGGCAGCTGGAAGATCCCGTCCGCTTCAAGCGATTCAAGCGCTGGTTCTACGTCGGCCTGGTCGTAGTGGCTGGGGCCGAGATCGTGCTGCCGCTCATCTTCCATGGCGGTCACCCTCACTTTTCGTTTGAGAGCTGGCCTGCCTGGGGCTCGCTCTATGGGTTGATCTCCTGTGCCGCGATCATCGTCCTGTCGAAGTTCATCGGGAAACTTTGGCTGATGCGAAGCGAGGACTACTATGACTCTTGAGTGGGTGCACCCCGGGCTCCTGCTCATCCTGGGCGCCTGGCTCCTGCCGTTTATCACAAGCCGCCGGCTGAAGCGCGTCGCCATGGTTGCCCTGCCGGGGGCGGCCTTGCTCGATTGTGTGCTCATGACGCCGGGGACCTATGGCGTCGTGAGCTTTCTCGGGCAAGACCTCGTGTTCGGCCGGGTGGACAGCTTGAGTCTGGTCTTCTCCTACGTGTTTTCGATCCTGGCCCTGCTGGGGATGATCTACGCGCTCCATGTCGAGGAGGATTCCCAGCACGTAGCCTCCCTGACCTATGCCGGCGGTGCGCTCGGCGTGACCTTTGCCGGTGATTTCCTTTCGCTCTATGCCTTCTGGGAGCTGCTGGCGATCTCCTCGGTGCTACTGATCTTTCTGCGCCGCGAACGAAATGCTCTGGAAGCCGGGTTGCGTTACCTTCTGGTTCACGTGTTCGGTGGGCTTCTCCTGCTGGCGGGGATCGTACTGCATTGGAACCAGACCGGGTCGCTCGCCTTCGGGGACATGGGGGCCTTCGCGGGCAGTCTTTCCTGGGCCCTGATCCTCGCCGCCTTTCTCCTCAACGCGGCGGTCCCGCCGCTGGGAGCGTGGCTGCCGGACGCCTACCCCGAGGCCACTGTCACCGGCGCCATTTTCATGACCGCTTTCACCACCAAGACCGCGGTGTACGTTTTGATCCGCGGTTTCGCCGGCACTGAACTCCTGGTGTGGCTGGGAGCGGCCATGGCGGTGTACGGCGTGGTCTACGCGGTGCTGGAGAACGACGCGCGCCGATTGCTCGCCTACCACATCATCAGCCAGGTCGGCTATATGGTCTGCGGGGTAGGACTCGGGACTGCGCTGGCCATCAACGGCGCCACCGCCCATGCTTTCGCGCACATTCTCTACAAGGGGCTCCTGTTCATGGGGGCCGGCGCCGTCCTACAAATGACCGGCTTGAGAAAACTCAGCGACATGGGCGGGCTCTACAAGACCATGCCGGTCACTCTCGGCCTCTACATGGTCGGTGGCTTCGCCATCTCGGCGGTGCCGCTGTTCAGCGGCTTCGTAAGCAAGTCGATGGTGATCTCTGCGGCTGGCGAGGACCACCGCGCCCTGATTTTCCTCATGCTTACCCTGGCTTCGGCAGGGACCTTCCTGCACACCGGCCTCAAGCTTCCCTACTACATGTTTTTTGGTAAGGACGCTGGCCTGCGAGCTCAGGAGCCGCCGAAGAACATGCTGGTGGCCATGAGCCTGGCTGCGGCTGCCTGCATCTTGATCGGAGTTTTTCCCGGACTCCTCTACAAATACCTGCCGAACGCCGTGGACTACGTTCCGTATACCCTGCAGCACGTCACCAGCACCCTCGGGATGTTGGCCTTCACCGCGCTAGGATTCTTCCTGCTGCTCAAGCACCTCGACCCCGAGCGCACGATCAGCCTCGACACCGACTGGTTCTACCGCCGAGGAATAGGCAGCTTTCTGAACCTAATCCAAAAGCCGCTGGCGCGGCTCGAAGTTGGCTTCGTCGGAGAGATCTACGAATTCGTCATACAGCGGCCGGTGTTGGGCGTGGCGCAACTGTGCCGCAGGTTCGACAGCCTCGTCGTCGACTCTGCACTCGTGGGCCTAGGACGTTCGACCCGGAGCTTGAGCCGGCTCTTCAAGACCGCGGTGACCGGCCACACCCAGCACTATGGGCTGATCATGGCGATCGGGATCCTGGCTCTCTTAGCGCTCACGATGCTCCTCTTATGATTGCCTATCCAGTGCTCACGGTAACGACGTTCCTCCCTCTCGTGGGTGCGGCTCTGGTGCTGCTTCTCGGCGGCGAGCGGCGCGCGCGCTGGATCGCCCTGGCCACGACGCTGGCCACTCTCGCCGCCACGGCACCACTCTTCTGGCACTTCGACAAGTCCTCGAGCGCTCTCCAGTTCGTCGAATCTCGAGAGTGGATTCCGTCGTGGAACATCACCTATGGCATGGGCGTGGACGGCATCAGCCTGCTGTTCATCTTCCTCGCCGCAGCCTTGACCGTCCTGTGTGTCAGCGCCTCGTGGACTGCGATCCGGACGAGAGAGCGGGAGTTCTACGCCGCGCTGCTGGTCGCGGAGACGGCAATGATCGGGCTCTTTGCCGCATCCAATCTGTTTCTCTTCTTCATCTTCTGGGAGCTCATTGTGGTTCCCCTCTTTCTGCTGATCGGTGTCTGGGGGGGCTCGGGTCGCGAATACGCTGCGATCAAGTTCTTGATCTTCACCCTGGCGGGCAGCGTCTTGATGCTGGTGGGCATGATCGCCCTGTACAACATCTGCGGCACGTTGGACTTCAAGACTCTCGCTCTCGCGAGAGAGAGCCTGCAGCCCAATCAGCAGGCCTGGATTTTTGCAGCCTTTCTAGCCGCCTTCGCGGTCAAAGTCCCCATGTTCCCCCTGCACACTTGGTTGCCGGACGCCCACACCGAGGCCCCCACTGCGGGCAGTGTGATCCTGGCCGGGATCCTCCTCAAGATGGGCGCCTATGGATTCCTGCGGGTCTCGCTTCCCATTCTTCCCGACGGCGTGCAGCTCTTTCTCAATCCCATGCTCGCCATCTCCGCGATCGCCATCGTCTACGGCGCCTACGTGACTCTAGTCCAGAAGGACATCAAGCGCCTCATCGCCTTCTCCAGCGTCAGCCACATGGGCTTCGTGACGCTGGGCATCTTCACCCTCAGCCAGAGTGGAGTCGAGGGCGCCATCCTTCAGATGATCAACCACGGGATCGTCACCTCGGCGCTCTTCCTGTGTGTCGGCATGATCTACGAGCGCACCCACACGAGAGAGATCAAGGACTACGGCGGGGTTGGCAAGGCCGCCCCGGTCTACTCCACGCTGTTGGCGCTCTTCTGTCTGGCAGCGGCGGGATTCCCGGGTCTGAATTCGTTCGTAGGAGAGCTCCTCATCATCGGTGGCGCCTTCAAGACCCAGGCCTGGCTCGGGGCCATGGCGGTCTGGGGCGTAGCCCTGGGAACCATCTACCTGGTCTGGCTCTACTACCGGGTGGTCATGGGCGAGATCAACCCGGGGCTGGTGGGGCTCGAACTCGAGCTCAACTCTCGCGAGGTGGCGACATTGGCCCCATTGGCCATCCTCGCCGTGTGCCTTGGCCTCTACCCGGAGCTCGTCCTCTCCTATCTTCGTGTTCCCGTGGCTGATCTCCTGGCCGGAGTCGCACCATGAAGAGTGTCGTCCTCTCCGACCTGGCACTGGTCGTGCCGGAGCTGATTCTGGTCGGAATGGCCCTAGCGCTCATCTTGCTGGCGCGTCGCATCCGGCGAGGGCCTGTAGCCGTAGTCGGGACGGTCCTGGCGGCACTCGCCGCCGCCCTCGCCTCGGGTTGGGTTCTGCCCGCGAGCCCCGAGACTGGTTTCGGGGGGATGATCACCCAGGATGGCTACTCCGGGTTCTTCAAGATCCTTATCGCCGCCGCCCTCGCTCTGGCGGCCCTGCTCTCGGTGAGAAGCGTCGAGGAGGACGAGGTACCGTGCGGCGAGTACCACGCCCTGTTGCTCCTGGCATCGACCGGAATGATGCTGGCGGTCTCGACCGTGGATCTTCTGACCCTCTACCTGGGCCTGGAGTTGATGACGTTGTGCTCCTATATTCTGGTAGGGATTACTGTGGAGCGGCCGACTGCGAACGAGGCAGCGATCAAGTACCTCCTTGTTGCCTCCTTCGCCTCCGCCCTGCTCCTCTACGGGATCAGCCTGATCTACGGTCTGACCGGCGGCACCGACTTTGCTACCGTGGCGTCGTCCCTCTCCGAGCAGAGCCTGGCCGGCAGCCCGCTCCTCGTTGTGGCCATCTTGCTGGTGGTAGGGGGCCTCGCCTTCAAGATCGCGGCAGTGCCGTTTCACTCCTGGGCGCCGGACGCCTACCAGGGTGCGAGCGCCCCGGTTGCGGCCTTCTTGGCGGCCGCCTCCAAGGCGGCTGGGCTCGCCGCTCTGGGACGCGTTACCCTGGTCGCGTTCGGCTCGGCAGCCCAGCTGTTGTCCCTGCTCCTGGCGGGGCTCGCCGCTCTCTCCATTGTTGTTGGGAGCATCACCCTTGTGGCCCAGACCGACATGAAACGGCTCCTCGCCTACTCCTCCATTGCACATGCAGGCTACGCCCTCTTGGGCCTCATCGCCGGCACTCCCGCAGGAATCTCGGCGACCATGACCTATGCCTTCTTCTATGTGTTCATGACTCTCGGCGCCTTCGGGGTGGTGATCGCCCTGGGCAAGCGAGGAGAGACCATGGACGGCTATCGGGGCCTGGCCGCCCAGCGGCCCGTAGCGGCGGCGTTCCTGCTGCTTTTCCTCATGTCGCTGACCGGCTTGCCTCCAACCGCCGGTTTCGTGGCCAAGTTCGTCGTCATCCTGAGCGCCGTGCGCGCCGGCCACCTGGCTCTCGCGGTGCTGGCCGTGGCCTGCAGTGTGGTGTCGGCCTTCGTCTACATGCGCATAGCCGTGTACATGTTCATGCGCGAGCCGTCCGAGGCGGAGCCTTCCTCTTACC
>JAZFTL010000562.1:0-2900 GCA_036446675.1 Thermoanaerobaculia bacterium | reverse complement strand
GCAAGATGATGAGTCGATCATCTGCGATAAGTGTTCCGGAGGATTCGAGAGGCAGCTGGTGATTGGTTCGGAAACTCTCGAGTTTCTACGTCGATCGAGTCACGAAAATCTAGAGACCCTGAGCGCTGACCGGCCGTCTAGAGCGGCGCTAATGCAGGCACGCGAGGTGACTGCACGAGTACGTCGATCCTTCCTGAATCACGAGCTCAAGAGCTACGGAGTGATCCAGGAGACCCTTGGAAGCCTCTGAAGTAAGAGGGGTGGGCTGGGAAAGCCAGATATGCAGACCTTTCAAGAGCTGATCCTTCGACTTTCGGAGTATTGGGCGGGTCGTGGTTGTGTCTTGCAGCAGGCCTACGATCTAGAAGTCGGGGCAGGAACCATGCATCCAGACACCTTTCTGCGAGTCTTGGGCCCAGAGCCCTGGAAAGTGGCTTTCGTGCAACCCTCCCGTCGACCGGCAGATGCTCGCTATGGTGACAATCCGTTTCGACTCGGAAAGCACTACCAGTTTCAAGTGATCCTCAAGCCTTCCCCAATCAATATCCAAGACCTCTATGTGCATAGCCTGGAGGCGATCGGCATCGACCTCAAAGTCCATGACTTGAGATTCGAGGAGGACAACTGGGAGGCCCCCACCCTGGGAGCGTGGGGCCTGGGTTGGCAGGTCATGCTGGACGGCATGGAAATCACCCAATTTACCTACCTTCAGCAATGCGGCGGTGTCGAACTCGATCCTATCAGTGCTGAGATCACTTACGGTCTGGAGCGCATTACGATGTTCTTGAGCCGAACCAGAAACGTCTACAATGTGCAATGGGAACCGAGTGGAGTGACCTATGGACAGGTGCGACATCAAGATGAGGTGGAGTTTTCGAAGTACTATTTCCAAATCGCTGATGTCGAGATGTTGCGACGACAATTCGACGATTTCGAGCGTGAATCGAAGCGCTGTCTGGAGGAGTCCTTGGTGCTGCCTGCTTACGAGCTGGCTCTCAAATGCTCCCATGTCTTCAATGTCTTGGACGCCCGGGGCGCGGTGTCGGTGACCGAACGAGTCGGTCTGATCAAGCGGATCCGCTCTCTGACCTTGGAGTGTGCGAAGCGTTATTTGGCCGGGCGCGAAGATCTTGGATACCCACTTCTCGGAGGCGATGGCGATCCTCGGCTCGTATCGCAGGACGGTTGATTTGGCAAAAGCCAGCTTTCTTCTAGAAGTACGCTGCGAGGAGATCCCCGCACGCATGCTCCAACCGGCGATCCGGGAGCTTGCCACGCGGCTCTTCGAGGAGCTGATGGCGCGTAATCTGGCACCCGAGGAGGTTCTCACCGGATTCACTCCCCGACGGCTGGTCGTCACGCTTCGAGACGTGCCGGTCAAAGAGGCCGACAGTAGAATTGAACAGCTCGGTCCTCCGACGAGCGTTTCCTTTGGTGACGATGGCGAGCCGTCCGCAGCGGCTATCGGTTTTGCGAAACGGTGTGGTCTCGAGGTCGAAGAATTGAGCCGAGTTCGTACGGAGAAGGGTGAGTATGTGGCTGCAACGATCGAGAAACTAGGTCGCCCTACCGGAGAGATTCTGGCCGAGATTTCGCCGCGAATTCTCGGTGCACTGAGCTGGCCAAAGGTGATGCGATGGGGCGTCGGCCAGGGACCCTGGGTGCGGCCCGTACACGGGGTATTGGCGCTCTTTGGCGGCGAGCTGGTTCCTTTTGAATTCATGGGAGTACACACTACGGATAGATCTGTAGGACATCCGATTCACTCGCCGCGAGAGTTTCGGGTGAAGGGTGTGGCCGATTTTCGGCAGAAGTTGACCTGGCGAAAAATTGAGCCGAACTTCGATCTGCGGCGTGCCGCGATCAGCACTCGGATGTCTCGCTTGGCCGGCGAAAGTGGTGGCACTTTAGTGAACGACGATGAGCTTCTCGATAAGTTGGCATCCATTTGTGAGATTCCCGGGGTGGTCGTTGGGGACTTCTCTGCCAAATACCTCAGCTTGCCGCGAGAGGTGCTGGTAACGAGTTTGCGCGACCACCAGAGTGCCCTGACCGTCGAAGACGACGGCGATCTATTGCTACCGGTCTTCCTTACCGTAATGGATTGCCATGAAGACACCGCGGGCCTCATCAGGGCGGGAAATGAGTGGGTGGTCGAGGCGCGCCTGGCCGACGCCCAGTTCTTTTATTCGGAAGACAAGAAAGTTCCGCTCGCAGATCGAGTCGATTTGCTCGCAGGTCTGACGTTTCATGCGAAGTTGGGAACTTATGCAGACAAGATGAATCGTATGCTGCAGCTCGTGGAGGTACTCTGCGATGAGTTGGGCTGGCTCGAGGAGAAGGCGGCGGCGGCGGAAGCGACCAGGCTCCTGAAGGTCGACTTGACGACCGAGATCGTCAAAGAGTTCACTAGCCTCCAAGGCATCATTGGGGGAGTCTACGCGCGCGAGCAAGGCCATGCGGAAGAAGTATGGCAGGCGATTTACGATCACTATCTACCCGGTTCTGCGACGGATCCGGTGCCGAGGAATCGAGTTGGTCAGCTGGTCACTTTGGCGGATCGCATCGATCTTTTGGTTGGAATCTTCGGCCTCGGCCTCGTTCCCACTGGCAGTAAAGATCCTTTCGGACTCCGACGGGCAGCACAAGGTGCAGTGAGAGTCGCCCTCGAGGGAGATCTTGCGATCGACTTTGATCTTATTTCTGCTCGTGCCGTTCTTCTGTATGAGGATCGTTTGAGCCGTAGTGGCGACGAAATTCTTGCCGCTTTGAGACCTTTTTTCCAAGATCGAATTCGTCACTTGCTGGGACTCGAGGGGTATGTATATGACGAGATCGATGCCGGTCTAGGCGCTGGAGGCAGTGACCTGCCTGACCTTCGGCGACGAGCTGGTCCACGT
>JAZFTL010000561.1:0-6706 GCA_036446675.1 Thermoanaerobaculia bacterium | reverse complement strand
AGCGACGACTTTGGGTGCTTACGGCCGATCCTCCGGAGGTGGTCAAGGCCTTCGCGTGGACCCAAGCGCCTGTTTTCGAGGTGCGCGAAGCGCCGGCCGATCTGCTGCGGCCACTCTACCGTACCCTACCGCGGTCTTTTTGGGTGACCGACGGCGCGGTGACCGCAACCGAGTCGGGATTACCTTCACTATGACCTCACCGGCCGCTACAATGAGTAGGCACAGTCGGATGTCAGTCAAAGGATGAACATGAAACTTTCAGTCGATCGAGGCACCAAGGGTCTGCGGGCGGGAGTCTTCGGACTCATCGCCTTAGCCTTCATGCAAATGAGTAGCCCCGTAGCTCTCGCTCAATATGCCAGCGGCGTGCTGACCGACTTCAAACCGGCGGATTTCGTACTTGAACTCAACGGTGTACTCTTCCCTTCGGCAGAGGTGCACCAGTCGCGAGCGGCTGGTGCGATCTTGATCCTGTCCTCTGAGCTGTCTTCACCGGTTTTGTTACGGCTACGAACGGCCGAAGTCGAAACTGTCGACTTGATGAAAGTGAATCGGCGACCAGACGGGGTGATCGACCTGCTTCCAGATGCCACGGTTGCACCTCAGGGGAAGTTTCAAGTTTCGCGAGATGGAAACGGCGTCTCCTTCTTTGTCGACGGCAAGCAAGCCGCCCTCAGGGAGAAGCCGCCTCTACTCGGAGAGCAGAGCGTTGCCGGGCTTGCCGCCTACAGCGCCGACTATCGCAGGGGAGCCGAGGCCTACTCCGGGTCAGAGCCTATAATCCAAAAACTGCGCACTGCATCCCGTCCGGTAACCGTTAAAGTCTATTTTGGTAGCTGGTGCGACTTCTGTAAGCAGATGGTGCCGCGCATTATGAACGTGGCCGAGCAGTTGAAAGGGTCGAAGATTACGATCGATTTCTACGGCCTGCCCCACGACATTCAAACAGATCGGCAGGCAGCATCTCTGGGGATCAGTTCGGTGCCGACGGGCGTGGTTTACCTGGAGGGCAAGGAAATCGGGCGTATTTCGGGCAACAGTTGGAAGATCCCCGAACTTGCCATCAACAATGCTCTGATCAAGGCCGGATCGAGCTAGGAGATCTCAACAGGCCTCTACGGCATTTCGCGACAAGGCTGGCCAGAGACCCAGGTTAGGGACCTGCTATTTCTCTTGCGAGTCGAGTACTCGCCGGCCAATGCTTTCAGATATTATTCACGGGAAAGTCGGCGATTTTTGGTAGACTTTGCGACGAGGCGAAAACGATTCTCCGCATGCAGCGGTGTAGAGGGTAGTGAAAATGGACTCCGATTTTCCGTACCAGAAAAAAATTGAGATCGATAAGCCGCCGCGGCCAAAGCCGCCGAAGCAGACGGCGATTATCGATCAGACCGGTTGCACCGGGTGCGAAGTCTGCATTGCGTTCTGCCCGGTCGATTGTATTGAGATTGTGCCGGGTCCCGAGTACCCCGATTTCATGAAGCTGGTCGAAGTCGACATCGAGCGCTGCATTGGGTGCCAACTCTGTGTCAAGTACTGCCCCTGGGAGACGATCGATATGTGGGGCTACGAAGAAGGCGTCGAAGTGGCTCCGGAGCTGACCGTGCGGTCGCTGATCTACGACTACGATCCTGAGCAGATGCATGAAGCAGCCGAAAGCCGTTCCTAATTTGCCGCAGCCGAATGCGGCAGTCGGTTTCGATCCCGAACTCGAGGCAGCATTGAAGGCGGTCCTGCAGATCGTCTATCGAGAACACCCCCTCACTCCCAATCAAATTCTGATTCTCTCCTCGGAATTGCAACGGGTCGGACTCCATCGCCTTGTGGAAGGTCACATCGAACAGTCGAAAAGACGGTCTAAATAGGCCGGAACCGGCTCGCTCGGTCCGTTTCGACACTTGCAGGGACACGTTCTTGGTGAAAAAGAGCCCCCCGTCGCGGGGCTCTGGAGGAGAGATGAGAAGGAGGTTGTCAGCTATCTCTTCTCATTAATTGTCTACGCGGGCTTGATGAGAAGGTTTCCTGCATTGCACGACGCGGTTCGCGGACTCAGAGCCTGTGAATTTTTCCAGATTCGTCGCGAGGGTGCCACCGAAAGTGCCCAGCAAGACGCGGAGGTGAAGGAATAGCTGGCTATTTCGAGCTTTCGAAACGCAGCTGGGCGCTCTTGGTGGTGCCCGCAGCAGCATATGGAAATATTCACAGGCTCTCAGAGCAGAGTGGAGCGAAAAAACTCCTTGGCCGCTTCGTGAGGCACGCCGACAAGACCTTGCGGTCCATCGGTCGGTATCCAATCGTTCGGCAGATGGTGGCAGTAGGGTCCCTGCAGGAATCGTCGGTCGAAAAGAGCAATTACGCCGGAGTCCCGGGGCGAGCGAATCAATCTACCCGCGGCTTGGATGACGCGAGTCATCCCGGGAACCACAAAGGCATACTCGAATCCTTTTTCGAAGCGCTCTTCAAAATAGATCTTGAGAAGCTCCTGTTCAAGATTGAGGGCAGGAAGGCAGGGGCCGACGACGGCCACGGCGCGCAACATATTGCCCGGGTAGTCCACGCCCTCGGCGAACACTCCCCCCGCAACGGCCAGTAGCAAAATGTCGCCTTGGAGACTCGAACGCAGTACTTCGAGAATCTGCTCGCGATCCTGATCGGAGCTACTCCGTTCCTGAATGATGACTCTCTTGCCCTTGACCTCCAAGAGTTGTTCGACTTCAGCTAGAAACTGGTAGCTGGGAAAGAGTGCGAGGCAGTTTCCGGGGACCTCTTCGGCGAACCGGCCCAGCCCTGCTGCGATCCGGGGATAGTTCTCCGGTCGGGAGCGCCAGGTAGTGGCGACCCGATCGTCAATGACGATCAGCCGATTCTCTATCGGGAAGGGGCTCGGCACAGAGAGGGTACTGGTGCGCTCCCGGTCGAAGCCCAAGAGGTCGAGATAGAAGTCATGCGGCGACAGAGTTGCCGAGAGTCCGATCGAAGCGTGGGTGCGATTCAAGGTAGCGCCGAGAAATTTGCCGGCGTCCTTGCACAGAATACGTAGCTGGTGGTCGCCGGTTCGTTCGGATCGACCCGCACGACTCGATCCGATGGCTTCAACGAAAAGGCTAAAGGCCTCACCGTTGGCCACCAGTAGAGTATTCAAGAAGCGCAGGAAGGTGAAGTAAAGATCTGCGAACAGGTCATTGGCGCTAAAGCTCGACGTATCGCGGCGATATTCGAGGTAGTCGATGAAGGCATCGTCAAAATCGGCGCGCAGAGTCCAAAGTTCGTCTTCAGGGAATGATGTTTCAGCTGCACGCACGTCACCGCCGGCCTCTTCAAGGGCTCCAACTGTGGTCCTATCGATCAGCTCGGCAAGCGACTGACAGAGGGCGGCAATGGCGCGGTGTATCGGCTCACCGCGCCCGCTGAGAGTTTCAGCGGCGAGTCGACACTGGGTCGAGGAGAGGCATGGACTGTAGTAGCCTCGACCCCGCTGCACCAGGTTATGGATTTCATCGATTACCAGGATGGTGTTCTCGAGATCGCCTTCGGAACCAAAGTCTTCCAGCGCAACATGAGGGTCGAAGGCGTAGTTGTAGTCACACACCACCACCTTGGCAGAGGTGCCGAGTTCGAGACTCACCTCGAATGGGCAGACCTCGGCATTTCGAGCACTCTCGAAAATACGGTCGGGCAATAAGGTCCCAGACTCCTCAACCAGCTTTTTGAGGACCTGAGAGCTGCGCAACTTGGAGTAGTAGTCTCGGGCATACGGGCAATATTCTTCGTGGCAGATAACCTCGGAGTTTGCACACATCTTTGCCTTGGCCCGGAGCCTGAGAGAAGTGAATGCCCTGTCCTGGTTGAGCAGCGAGAGGACGGCGGTTGCCATCTCCTGCTGCAAGGTCTTTGCGGTAAGCACGTAGATCTTCTTGTCGTGCTCTAGGGCGTATCGTAGGGCCGGGTAGAGGGCGGCGACGGTTTTGCCGATTCCGGTGGGCGCTTCGAGTAATAGATGGCTGCGCTGTTCGAGAGACTCTTCGACCCGAGCCATGATCTCGCCCTGTCCCGGGCGCACGGCAGAATGTGGAAAGGCCAGGTTCGCTGCTGCCGCGCGCCTCCCTGCGAAGGCCTCTCGTTCCGACTCGAAGCTTCGTATGATGCTATTCAAACGCCTCTGGACAATCGCCTCGATCACCTGGAAGTTGAGCTCGAGACTCCGACGCTCCACTCTCTCGCTGCCGATCTCGACCAGAATGAGTTCAGCTCGAACCTCCTTTTCTTCGAGGGTGCGAAGCATCCAGGCGTAAAGGCCCGCTTGACGGGCGTAGAGTTCCGCGACGGGCGGTGCGAGCCCGCCACCGCGTCGCACCGATTTGATCTCTTCGACGACCGCAGTGCCGTCGCGATCGTGGCGTAGTCCGTCGATACGCCCTTGAATGATGGCGGTCCAGCCGCGGTGCGGATAGGAGATCTTGACGGGGACCTCTTGCCGATAGGAAGCATCGGCCTGCCGAGCGCCTTCTAGGTAGCGGCTATGAATGGCCTGACCGAGCCAGAGGCGTTCGTAACCTCCACGGTTGGCGAAACCGAGACTGCGAACCATCGCCGTCTCGAGGAGATCGCCGACCGCCAGATGTACGGTATGGCTTGCTGCTTCGAATCTTGGCGGCATCGGCGCAGTATATGGTCTCTTGCCTTTGACCTGTCGGTAGGATAACGTTCGGCTAGTTATGGCAAACGGACAACCACCACGACCTGTTATCGAGTTTCCCAACTTTCCTAAGATGCCGAAACTGCCGCCGGGCGGCCCGCTTTGGATCGCGCTGGCTGTAGCGGCGCTGATTATTGTGCCTAAAGCAGTTTTTACGATTGATCCCGAGGAGATCGGGGTCATTACACGGTTCGGCAAGTACGTAGGCGAAAGGACGCCTGGCCTCAACTTTAAGGTGCCTCTGGTAGATACTGTTCAAAAGGTTCCAGTCCAGCGCCAGTTGAAACAGGAATTCGGATTTAGAACCAAGCTCCCTGGCGTGCGGAGTGAATTCAGTCGTTCCGGCTATAGTCTAGAATCCAACATGCTCACCGGGGACCTGAATACCGTAGTCGTCGAGTGGGTCGTGCAGTATCGAGTCGTTGACGCCTACAAGTATCTCTTCCGGGTCCGTAACGTCGAGGGGACCTTTAGAGATATCAGTGAGGCGGTCATGCGCGACGTTGTGGGTGACCGGACGGTGAACGAAGTGCTGACAGTCGGCCGTCAGGAGATCGAGAACCTCGTCAAAGTCGAGTTGCAAATGCTCTGTGAGCAGTATGAAACCGGCATTCGGGTGGAGCAGGTCGTACTGCAAGACGTCAATCCCCCCGATCCGGTGAAGCCCTCTTTCAACCAGGTGAATCAGGCCGAGCAGGAAAAAGAGCGTCTGATCAACGAGGCCCAGTCGGAGTACAACAAGGTTGTGCCGCGGGCTCAGGGTGAGGCCCTCCAGGCGATACAGCAGGCCGAGGGGTATGCTCTCGACCGGGTCAATCGAGCCAAGGGTGATGCGGCCCGTTTCGAGGCGCTCTATACGCAGTACCGTAAGGCACCCGAAGTGACCCGCAAGAGGATTTATCTGGAGACCATGGGTGAGATGCTGCCGAAGATAGGACGAAAGATCATTCTGGACGAGAATCTCGATGGAGTCCTCCCGCTGCTGAATATGGATGGCGCGGCGACCGCGAAAGGTGGTGGCCAATGATCCGGAACGTTGGGCTCGTACTCGTAGTCTTGGTCTTGCTAGTTGCAAGCGGAGCCTTCTACGAATTGGGAGAGGCGGAGCAGGCAATCATCACCCAGTTCGGTAAGCCGGTTGGAGATCCGGTCACCACGCCTGGGCTACATTTCAAGTTACCGTTGATCCAGAAATTTATTCCGTTCGAGAAGAGATTCTTAGAATGGGAAGGCGACGTGGCCGAACTGCCAACCAAGGATAAAGTTTTTATTCTGGTCGATGCGTATGCCCGCTGGCGGATTACCGATCCCCTGCGATTCTATGAGCGCAATCGGGACGAACGCGGGGCGCAGTCACGTCTCGACGACATTCTGAACAGTGCGATACGTAGCGTGATTGCCAGACACGAACTTCTCGAGTTCATTCGCACCAGCAACCGGACGCCATCACAGGAACTGTCCGCTTCCGACCTGGTGGGAGAGCTCGATCCGATCCAAGTTGGGCGCGACAAGATCCGCCAAGAAATTCTGGCGGCTGCCCAGAAGATTATCGCCGAGGCCGACCTGGGGATGGAGATCCTCGATATGCAGTTCAAGCGGATCAACTACGGGCAACAGGTTCTCAACGATGTCTACAATCGGATGATCTCCGAGAGGGTGAGGATCTCTGACCGATTTCGCTCCGAGGGACAGGGTAAGAGAGCGGAGATTCTCGGGGATATGGAGCGCGAACTCAAGCGCGTCCAATCGGAGGCATATCGCGAAGCCGAGGAAATTCGCGGCCGCGCCGACGCCGAGGCTATTGAGATCTTTGCCGGTGCTTACAACAAGTCGAGCGACTCGCGGAGTTTCTACGGTTTTCTGAAATCGATGGAGACTCTGCAAGCAACAGCGGACAAAGACTCCGTTCTGTTGCTTTCGAACGTCGGCGAGTTTTATCGTTTTCTGAGCGACAGTGGGCTCTTGCCTGAGTTCCTCACCAATCCGCTGCTGCAATGCCGACTGTATCGA
>JAZFTL010000560.1:0-2152 GCA_036446675.1 Thermoanaerobaculia bacterium | reverse complement strand
TCGGCTGGGGCGCAGCATTTGGTGTCTGCTCAGCAACCCGCACCATGCTCGGATCTACCGTCCCGGTCATCGCCATCACCGCGGTGCGCACCGGAGTCGGAAAATCACAGACTACCCGTCATATCTCGAGAATTCTCCGTGATCTAGACAAGCGCGTCGTGGCGATTCGGCACCCGATGCCGTATGGCGACCTTTCGAAGCAAGTGTGCCAACGATTCGCCACCTACGGGGACCTCGATCGCTACGACTGCACAATCGAAGAGCGTGAGGAGTACGAGCCCCATATTGACAACGGCTTCGTCGTGTACGCTGGAATCGACTACGAAAAAATCTTGCGGCAGGCGGAGTCTGAGGCCGACGTCATTTTGTGGGACGGCGGCAACAACGACACACCCTTTGTGTTTCCCAATCTTTACATTACCCTCGTCGATCCGCATCGGCCGGGTCACGAACTCTCCTACTATCCGGGAGAAACCAATCTTCGCTTGGCGGACCTGCTGATCGTCAACAAGGTTGGCACCGCCGAGCCCGAGAATGTGCGACGGGTTCTGGAGACCTGCCGAACGATCAACCCCGGCGCGCGGGTCATTCAGTGCAAGTCGAGAATAGAGGTCGATCAGCCCGAACTGATTCGAGGCAAGCGCGCCCTGGTGGTCGAAGATGGACCCACTCTGACCCACGGAGGAATGACCTACGGAGCCGGGTGGCTTGCAGCCAAAAACGCCGGGGCAGCAGAGATTATCGACCCCACCCCTTTCGCCGTGGGATCGATAGCTGAAACCTACAAGAGTTATCCGAACTCCAAGAAGATCCTTCCGGCAATGGGGTATGGCGAAGCTCAGATCCGCGATCTAGAGGCGACGATCAATGCTGCCGATGCGGACGTCGTGGTCGGCGGCACTCCTATCGATCTGCGACGCATCATCAGTTCGAACAAACCGATCGCCAACGTAACCTACGAACTCGAGGAGACCGAACCGGGAATTATTGAAATCATGCTGCGCAATGTCTTGAAGGCGCACGCTGAAGAGACCAGCTCCTGAGCGTCTTGGTTGCTGAGCCAGCTACCCAAGTAGGGTCGGGATGAGTTCACCCTTGGCGGTGACCACTTTTTGAAAAAGTCTTTGTAACTCGCGGGTAAGAGTGCCGACGGTCCCTGACAGAATCATTCGGCCGTCAACCTCCAAGACCGGTGAAATCTCGCCCATAGTTCCCGTTACAAATACCTCTTCGGCGCAATAGATCTCTGACAGCGATAGGTTTCTCTCGACCAGATCTATACCGTTAGAGCAAGCCAGCTCGATAACCGTATTACGGGTGACTCCCGGAAGACAGCTATCGGCCCGAGGCGTCACCAATCCACCCCCGATGACTGCGAAGATATTCGTTGCATTCGTCTCTGAGACGAATCCCTGGAGATCCAACATCAACGCATCGTCGACTCCGCAGAAATCAGCTTCTATCTTGGCGAGGATGTTGTTGAGCAAGTTGTTGTGGTGAATCTTCGAGTCCAAAGTTTGGGGTGAATTGCGTCGAATCGACGCAGTGATGAGACGGATTCCCACGGCATTGTCATACACCGGGGTCTTCCACTCAGCCAGGACGATCAGGCAGGGGCCGAGCCGATTGAATTTCGGACTCATCCCCGAAGTGACCTTCGGCCCCCTGGTGAGGGTGAGACGAATGTGCACTTCGTCGCGCATGCCGTTGGCCTCGAGGGTCGCAAAAACAGCTTGACGGAGTTCCTCGATGTCGGGAACGTCCTTAAACGCCAGGGCATGTGCCGACGCCCGCAGACGTTCGAGGTGAATTCCAAGTTTGAAGATCCGCCCCGAATAGACCCTTAACCCCTCCCATACCGCGTCGCCGCCCTGCACTGCGCTGTCGAACACAGAAATCTTCGCTTCCGACCTGGGCACGAGTTTGCCGTCAATCGACACCAAAAGATCTGCGTTGCGGCGATCTGGAAGCTCATTCGAACGGTACTCCCTCATCGTCGCCCCTCGTTCCTTGCGGAGACCTCGAGCTCCTCCGCACTCGTACCCTGAATCCCTGAACTGGATCGAATCGATCGGGCATGGAGAGCCGCGTAATACGGCCTGCACTCTTCCAAAAGCGGTTCGAGGAATTTCGGGAACGGGCTCGACTTCGG
>JAZFTL010000559.1:0-6147 GCA_036446675.1 Thermoanaerobaculia bacterium | reverse complement strand
TGATGTCTTTTTCCAATTTGCGCAAATTCTGAGTATCTTGAACCCGCTTGAGTTTTACTTTGGCTCCGGCCTCGTCAATAACGTCGATGGCCTTGTCCGGCTGTTGGCGATCGGGTATGTATCTAGATGACTTGCGAATGGCGGTTCGCAGTGCTTCTTCGGTATAGGCTACGTGATGAAAGTCCTCGTAGCGACACTTCACGCCACGCAGAATCTCCAACGTCTCCTCTGCCGTAGGCGGAGCTATATGAATCGACTGGAAGCGTCTGAGCAGAGACCGATCCTTCTCGATGTAACGGCGATACTCCTTGAGAGTTGTCGCTCCAATGCACGAAATCTCTCCACGTGAGAGTGCCGGCTTGAGAATATTGGCGGCGTCGAGAGAGCCCTCGGCCGAGCCGGCACCGATCAGCGAATGAATCTCGTCGATAAAAATTATGACGTCTCGATTCTCGCCGAGCTCTTTGAGAATTCCCTTCAGACGCTCCTCGAATTGGCCTCGGTACTTTGTCCCGGCTACGATGAGAGACAGGTCGAGAGCCACCATTCTCTTGTGCGACAAACATACCGGCACGTCCCCATCCACTACTCGCTGAGCCAACCCTTCAATGATCGCTGTCTTACCGACACCCGGCTCACCTAATAGGATCGGGTTGTTCTTGGTTCGCCGGGAAAGGATTTGAATGATCCTATCGACTTCGAGGCTGCGGCCAATCAATGGATCAAAGACGCCTTCAGCAGCCAGTGTGGTGAGGTCTCTGCCGTACTCTGCCAGAAAAGGCAACTCTTTCTCTTGGTCTGAGACTTCTCGAGTCTTGGCCGTTGCGAGAACCTCTTCGCGAACGCCGTATAGTTCAAAACCGCTGCGGTTCAGGATTCGTGTAGCCAGGCAGTTCTCGACCCGAAGAATATCGATGAGGAGGTGCTCAGAACCGACGCTGGAGTGGAGCATGCTCTCCGCCTCGTGCGAGGCGTAGGCCAATATCTTCTTAGATTCCTCTGAAAGTGGCAGTTCCGCCGTCGACGAAATTCTCTCGACGAAAACACGCTCGCCCTCTATGTCGCGTCGAATCATCTCGGGTTTCACGCCGAAACTCTCGAAGAGTTCTGAAACCGTTTCCTCACCCTCACGCAGGATTCCGAGGAGAATATGCTCAGATTCAATCACTCGGCTGCCGAGCTTGCTCGCCTCGTAGCGGGCAAAGAACAGAGCCCTTCTGGCTTTTTCATTGTACTTCTCAAACATTGTCTTGCACGAGAATACTCGCCTGATTCGAGGGCGTCTCAGATCCCTTACCCGGCTGGCCTCCTGGTCACCTCGAGGGGTCTATTACACCACCGTTTAAGTACAAAATCCTACCACACCGAGAGGCCAGTTTTTGATTATGAGTTACTACGAGCGCTGTGGTTCCGCGTCGTTCTTGGAGGTTCTTCATTAACTCGAAAACCTGCTCGCCACTCTCCGGATCCAAGTTGCCGGTGGGCTCGTCGGCGAGCAAGAGGCGCGGTTCGAGCAACAGAGCCCGGCACAGCGCCACCCGCTGCCGTTCGCCTCCTGAGAGTTGATTCGGATAGCTCGCATGCCGGTCTCCCATGCCTACTTCGCTCATCAAATCAGCCGCCTTATCGCGGATATCTCCGATCTCGAGCCCGGCGATACGACCTGGAATCATAATGTTCTCGAGAGCCGTGAAGTCTGCCAAGAGCTCTTGAAACTGAAAGATGAAGCCGATGGTTCGATTCCTAAAGGCAGCGAGTTCTCGAGGAGTTTTCTTCTCGAAGTCCTCTCCATCGATCTCGACCACCCCGGCGTCGGGTCGATCAAGAGTTCCTAAAATATGCAGTAGCGTCGACTTCCCCGCGCCGGACGGCCCGACGATCGCGACGAACTCCCCTGCTTGGATATCGAGGTCGATGCTGCGCAGAACTTCCAACTCCCGATTTCCATCCCGAAAAACCTTCGAGACACCGCGAGTTCTTACCGAAACGCTCATCGCCTAAGCGCTTCAGAGGGTTTGAGACTCGAGACTCTGCGCGCCGCCAAATAAGAACAGGCGAGCGCCAGGCCGAGGCAACTTGAGAGCACCGCAACGAGATCAGCGCCCCTCACGACGAATGGCACGAAGTCTAAAAAGTAGACCTGCTCGGGCAACCTCAATAGCTCGAAATGGTGCAGAACAAACGCCGCTGACAGACCAACCAAAGCCCCAATAGAAGCTCCTGCAGTCGCCAAGATTCCGCCGATCCAGAAGAAAACTCTCCGCACGCTCTGCTCTGTCGCGCCCATGGCAAAGAGCGCTCCAATCTCTCTCTTCTTGCCCGCGATCATCAGTGTCAAGTCGGAAACTAAAGCCAAAGCCGCAACCACAACGATGAGTAACACCGCGACGAACATCACCGCCTTCTCCAGCCTCAAGGCAAAGAACAGGCCCCGATTAAGGTCCTTCCAGGTTCTCACGGTGCCGACGGAGGAAACGATCTCGGCGATACGAGGGCTGAGACTGATTGCCTGCTTCAAGTCGCCGCTCGACACGAGAACCCTGTAGTTCACTGCTCCTAACAAAGCCTCCGCCGCCGCCAACGGCATGGCGATCCGATCATGTGCCTCGGTCTGCCCGGCCGGGTAGATTCCGGCGAGCTCCAGCCGCTTGGTCCGCGGCTGCGGGCCCAGGGGGCCCAGCGTTGATCTCGCCGATGCCAGCTCCAGTCTGTGGCCGATTTCCAATCCCCAGCTCGTCGCTAGGCGGTCTCCGACGTAGAGACCGGCTGCCTGCGAACCGTCTCCGCCGAAGGTCGAGGGAAGACTGCCTTCGAATCCCGTCACCTCCACCGGGCGAATGCGACCCTCACCCACAAGCCAAGCTCTACCTTTGATGGTTATCTGAGCCGAAGAAACGCCCGCAATCTCCATGACCCGATTCCTCAGATGGGCGGCGTCATCGGCAGCTTCGACTGCTATTTCGATTTCTGGAGTCCGCGCTAATATTTCCTGTCGCAGAGTTCGTTGAAAACCGGACAACGCGGCCAGGGCCAAGATGAGAGCCGCAACACCGAGTCCGATTCCACCGGCTGCTGCTGCCGAGAGAAACCTCACGAACGCGTCTTTCCTGGCGGTCTTTAAGTATCTCAATGCAACATAGAGTGGGAAGGAGACTCGAATCAACCGTTCTCCTCCTGGCGCGGCCGCAAGAGCGGGAACAGAATCACATCTCGTATCGAGGCAGAGTCGGTCAGCAACATCACGAGTCGGTCGATACCTATCCCCTCCCCGCCGGCAGGCGGCATACCGTACTCCAGGGCGCGCACATAGTCCACATCGAGTTGGTGTGCCGCTTCGTCGCCCTCCTCCCGCGCCGCCAATTGATCCTGAAATCGACGCAGCTGCAAATCCGGATCGTTGAGCTCTGAGAATGCATTCGCGATCTCCATCCCGCCGACATAGAGCTCGAATCGCTCGGCAAATCTAGGATCTTTTCTGCTCTGTTTTGCCAACGGAGAAACCTCCGTTGGATGGCCTGTTATAAAGGTCGGTTGGGTTAGATGCTCCTCAACCGTTGCCTCAAAAAGTTCTACCAGGAGGCGCCCGTACCACTCTCGAGGAACCTCGCCTGCGACCGCGGCCGCAGTCTCTTGATTACCGGAGGGATCGGCCTGACCGGCAACCCTGGGTTGCTCCGGTCGAATCACTGTTACGGGAAGCGGTAGGTCCCGTTCCGCGAAAATCTCCATCAAATCTTCACTGCGCTCCAGTCTTGCGGGGTCGAGCTCAGCAAACTTGGCGACGGCCTCTCGCATCGAGTAGCGAGCCCAGGGCTTGCCAAAATCCAGCGTTTCTCCCTGCCACGGCAAGCTGGTTTCGCCCAAAATATCGAGCGCCAGATCTCGCAGTAGTTCTTCGGTGAAATCCATCAGCGTGTTGACATCTACATAGGCCCAGTAGAACTCCAACATGGTGAATTCCGGGTTGTGACTCTTCGAGACACCTTCGTTCCTAAAATTCCGATTGATCTCAAAGACCTTGTGAATCCCGCCCACCAGCAATCTCTTGAGGTAGAGCTCAGGTGCGACGCGAAGGTAGAGATCGACGTCGAAAGTATTGTGATGGGTCACAAACGGCCGCGCGGCCGCGCCTCCAGCGATCGGATGCATCATCGGTGTCTCTACTTCCAGAAAGCCGCGATCCTCGAGCGTCCGGCGGATCGATCGGACGACTCGGGAGCGCACTTCGAAGACTCGCCGCGATTCCGGATTCACCAAGAGATCGAGATAACGCCGACGATACCGGGTCTCCCGATCCGCAAGGCCATGCCACTTTTCAGGCATCGGGCGCAGCGACTTGGCCAGTAGCTCAACCGTCTCTGCTGCAACGGTCAATTCACCGGTTCGAGTGCGCATGAGAAGGCCGCTAATTCCCAAGTAGTCTCCCAGATCACAATTTTCGATGACCAAGGCTGCGTCTTCCCCGAGCTTGTTCTTGCGCACCAACACCTGCAGGCTGCCCTGCCCATCATAAAGATCTAGGAAGACGGTCTTGCCGTGACTTCGCACCGCTTTAACTCGACCTGGGACCCGCAGCCTGATGGCACTCTCGTGCAACTGCTCGGCGCTCTCTTGCCCATAGCGCGCCTGCACCTCGACAGGTTCCAAGTCGAAATCGAAGCGATGAGGGTAAAGTTCGACTCCCGCCTGCCCCAACACGTCACGCTTGGCTCTCCTCTGCTTGATCTGCTCATCTAACTCGGACATAAGGTTCCCTCGCAATACAAACTACGATAACCGATTTTTCTTTCTTGAGGGCCAATTCGTTTACGACAGGAGAGCTAGAGACCACGGACACGCCATTTTCGTCTCTTGGCCTGGTACCATAGCGTCACTGTGACGACACCGCTCCACGAGCTGGAGGTCGCCGTAAAACTGTGGCGATCTAGAGGATGGCCGTCTATCGAAGCGTTGATCGTTTCGGGCTCCGGACTGGCGGTAGACTTGGGTTCGAGCCTCGGTATGGAGGGCCCCCTGGCGGATTTTCTACCCTTTGACGCGCGAGGAATCGACGGTCACCCTCTCACTTTGCAAATCCTCGAGCCTTTTCCCGGCAGTTTCGTCTGTTACCAACGCGGCCGGCTCCATTCCTATCAGGGGTTCGATGCTCATCAGACCGTTTTCCCGATTCGACTCGCCGCCCTGCTTGGGGCGAAACGACTCATCATGAGTAACGCAGCGGGAGGCCTGCGCGGCAGTCAAAAACCTGGAGACCTCGTCCTCATTTCAGACCACATCAACCTCATCGGATTGAACCCCTTGCGAGGTCAACTACCGGCCGAATGGGGCCCCCAGTTTCCGGACATGGTGTTCGCGTATCACCCTTCTCTACGTCGATTGGCGCACGCGATTGGACAGCAGGAGGGGATCTCGCTCGCTGAGGGGGTCTATGCGGGAGTCGCCGGCCCGAGCTATGAGACTCCCGCTGAAGTTCAAATGCTACGATCCATCGGTGCTGATCTGGTGGGCATGTCCACCGTCCTCGAGGTCATTGCCGCAAATCACCTGGGCATGCGTTGCCTCTGCTTCTCCCTGGTGACCAACTTGGGCGCCGGGGTCAGCGGCGAAGCCTTGGACCATGCTGATGTGATGGCCGCCGGAAAAGAGGCGGAGCCGAAAGTCCAGCAACTGATCGGTAAATTGATCGAATGCGACGAACTCTACGCCCCCCAGGAGGAGACCGGAAGCGTAGAGCGAATAAATGATCCCGTTCAGTAGTCGGCTGATACACTCTGCCTTCTCTTCTACAGTCATTGAGACCGCATCAATCAAAGTACCTATAATCGAATCAATATGATGGATTTCCCGACCAAACCACCTAAGGTCCTTATCTCTGAAGCAGACCTGTCAGATCGAATTCACTCGATCGCTGAACAGATCAACCACGACTACAAAGACTCGGACTGCCTTGTCTGCATCGGGATTCTCAAGGGATCCGTTTTTTTCCTGGTCGATCTTCTCAAGCTCGTAACGGTACCTATCAGCATCGATTTCTTTCAAACTTCCAGCTACAGTAGTGGCACGACTCCAGGCGAAGTGCGTATTCGGAAAGACGTCGAAGTCTCGATTCGGGACTGTGATGTTCTGCTGATCGAGGACATCGTCGAC
>JAZFTL010000558.1:0-2875 GCA_036446675.1 Thermoanaerobaculia bacterium | reverse complement strand
TCAAGAGCATCGATCTTCGACCGGGAGAGGACTGGCCGATCATCTTCCATGTCGAGATAGAAGATGGAATCACTCTGAGTCATGGCAGCGTTGCCCGCATTACGAGCGACGGCCTGTTGGGCGCCCCTTATCTGGAGATTGTTGCGGGCCCGCGCGGCGGCCGGCCCCTGCTACCCGGCAGTCGCATTATGGGAACCGAGGGCGGCACCCTGATGGAAACCCTCAACGGAATGGGAGAATCCACCAAAAGATTACCCGTGCTTATCGAGCAACTAACTGATCTGGTCGCTAACATCAACAACGAGGTTGGGCCGCTTTTGGGCAGCTTTCGAACCCTCATGTCCGACGAAAACGTCACCGCCATATCGGAGGGTCTGTCTTCCCTGAGCCGGACAACCGACGAGGTGGGGCCACGGATTCTTACCCTGGTATCGCGGCTCGACTCACTGGCTGCACGCTTGGATGATGGGCTCAGAGGAATTCCCGAGTTGACCTCAGAGATCACCATACTCACGAAGAATCTCCACACCGCCGTCGGCCCTGAGGGGGCGCGCCTGTCGAGGGTCCTGAATTCGGCCGCCGGGACCTTGGATTCGGCAGCAAGCGCTCTTGCGGCGGTGGATGATCACAACGCGGCATTGGATTCCATCTGGCGCGATCTAGATGAAGCAACGACCAATCTAAAGTCATTGTCTCAAACTCTCAAGGAGAGACCGAGCTTGCTGATCCGCTATCCCGGTCAGCCGGATCGCAAACCTGGAGAAGGAGTGAAGGAGTGAGGTCAACAACTATTTGCCGGGTAATTTTCCTTGGACTCTGCGGAGTGTGGATCGGCTGTGCCGGCAGTCTTCCGATCACCCACTACTACACGCTGCGTCATCCTCTAGAAGGAGTCGGTTCCACGGCCGGAAGCATGATGAGTGCGGGTCTTCGTGTGGGTGTCGACACCTTCCTAGTCGATCCACCCTACGATCAAGATCGCCTGGTCTACCGGACATCGCAGCATTCTTCTGAAGTGGGCTTTTATGCCTACCACCGGTGGGCATCGCCGCTGGGCCGGCTTATCGCAGTGGCCCTCGCCGAGGGCTTGAGCGGCACCGACGGCATCGCTTCGATCGAACCTGCAAGTTTTGGCGGCAAGTACGATGCCCATCTCGGCGGTCGCGTCATCTACCTAGAAGAGATCGACCTGCCCACCAAGCAGGTGGCGCGCCTCGCCCTCGAAATGCGTCTGATCGACTCGGAGGGAAATACGCTCTGGTCGCAAACCCTTTCCAGTTCAGTCAGCGGTCAAGCTGAGAACGCTGCGCAGATCATGCTCCAGATGACCAGAGCCTTCGAGGATGTTCTCGGCCAGGCGCGCGCCGGCGTGTTCGGAGCCCTCGAGGCCCAGACCTCCGGACGCTGACCGGGAACTGCCGACGACTGTTAAGATCGTGCCATGCTCTTTCAGGCCAACGTTGAGCAGACCTCGGATGGGGAGTACATGGCTTCCTGCTCCGATCCCTTTGCGCAAGCTTGGGGGCTGAGCCCCAGAAACGCTCTGGATAAGCTGCGCAACGAGATTCGCTACCGCATCGAGCTCTGTCCCTGCAGCGGAGTCGAAGACGATTACGTTCAACTACAAGTGGGTTCTCTGGGAGGGGAATAACGATGGCTTCACTCAGCGAGAAGGACTGCATACCCTGTAAGGGTGGCATCCCGCCGGTCAAGGGCCTGGAGCTCGAAAGTCTGGCTCAACAGCTAGGTGGAGACTGGCAGGTCATCGAGGAGCATCACCTGCAAAAGCTCTTCGAGTTCAAAAACTTTGTGTCGGCATTAGACTTCACCAACCGAGTCGGGGAACTGGCTGAAGCGCAGAATCATCACCCCGACATCCATCTCAGCTGGGGCAAAGTGGTGGTCACCATCTGGACCCACAAGATCGACGGCCTGACTGAGAGCGACTTCGTCTTCGCCGCCAAGGTCGATCGACTCGGTTGACTCCTTGTCTAGAACCTAGACGTTCTGGACGGCTACGATTGAGATCCACTCTGAGTCGACCGTGCTCGCCACAAATACATCCGTGCTCTCCTCGCTTATGATGATGGTTGTATCCCGGAGTTCGCCGTCGGCGGGATACCTAAGTACACGAAAGGTGACGCGCGCAATAAACCTTTCGCTCCGAGTGATATCAAAGCTTCTATTGAACGGCGGCTCGGGTTTGCTCACCGACTGGAAGTATCCATTCATGATCCCTAGGTACTCTTTCTGCCCAACCTCGACCGTTGGCCCATCTACTACGGTGAAAGCCTCCATCGCTCGGTTCTGAACGAAGACTCTGATCGTCGCGATGCTGCTGAAGTCGAAAATGCCTGAAAGATCAGGCGTACAGGCGACTACTAAGAGCACCAGAAAGGTGAATATTAGAGTTCTGATCGTGATCTTAGGGTTCATGAGCCGGCCCCCTTCATTTCCTGTCCTCCATTTCCTACTTCGCCTGTTAAGAGAGGGCCCGTTCCAGGCCAAGGAAGCCCAGAGGCGTAGCGTAGCGACGACTCGCTCTGACTGTGGGTGGCAAGGAAATCCTCGAGAGGACCTGCGTACACTTCAAGCCCAGGCTTTCTAGACAAAGAACCGACCAATGCACCCACCCCTGCTCCAAAGAGTGCTCCAACACCTGCTCCAGCGAGAAAGCCACCACACGGTTTGCCGATATCTCCTAAGCCTCCGTCGCAGCTTCCACTGCTTGCTGCACCCAATAGAACACCAAAGCCAAGAGCGCCAATCCCCATTCCAGAAAGTGTCTTCCGACCTCCACGGAGAGATACCCTCACTACCTCTGCAGTGAGAACACGATCCGCTTTGCCGCGAACCCTCCACTTAGTCCACTCGG
>JAZFTL010000557.1:0-5049 GCA_036446675.1 Thermoanaerobaculia bacterium | reverse complement strand
GCATCAGCGGGACCATTTACGATCCCCTCCCGCGGTCCGGGGTCACCCTGATACTGGGCCCTCATGCCATTCGAGCGATCGGCATGCCCGCCGGTGGTGGCGAGGCTTTTGCCGGCTGTGAAGATTCTTGGTCCAGGCACCAGACCTTGGTTTATGGCGTTTCTCAAAGAAATCGTGACATTGTCACGATCTCCTACATCACGGACCGTTGTGAATCCGGCCATCAACGTGCGCTCGGCAAATACCACTGAGTGGATCGCATAGTCGGCAGGCTCGAGAAGAAAGCGCTGAATGTAGCTCTCCTTGCTGAATTCCATCGACAGATGAGTATGCATGTCCATCAGGCCGGGCAGCACTGTGGACTTCCTCAGATCGACGACTTCGTCGCCCTCTTCGGACTCGAGGTAGCCCTCGAAGATGGCATTGATTCGATCTCCCTCGACAATGATTGTTACCTCTGTCCGAGGGGAGTTCGACACTCCATCAATCAAACGGCCCGCGTGTATAAGGGTGCGAGCGTCGAGTGGAGGCCTTGCGATCAGCAAAGCGAGAGAACAGATAGTCAAGAAAGTGGGTTTGAGGCGCATTCAGATGGCTCCTTCCGGTATCGGCTGTTCAGTGTACAACGACTCCGTATCTCTTCGTCGGTCGACTTTGACCGAGGCGTCGGATGAATTCCTACAGCGCGGCGGTACTCAAGGCTGAAAGTTAGCTGAAGATGTGGCTGGGCCGTGTCCATCCGTTCGGGTGCAGTATTCATACCGACACAAGAAGTTCACCCCGCCTTGGCCGGGCTTCTGCCCAGGAGCGCGAACTCGTATCGAGTTTGTGTGGTTGTGCAAGGGCTCCTGTGCTTGACCTGCCGCCATCTCGCGCGTAACCTGAGATCTAAGCTGTAAAAAAACGGCACTGTTGGGGAGTCCCGAGGTCGAAGAGGGGCTGTCAGAGAGCCAGGTAGCTATGGGAGTTCCTACGACGTCCATATTTCGTGGTACTTATCCCTGGGCGGGCTTCGGGGGAGATCCCATCGTTCGGCTGACCGCCGTCGTATTTCTCGCGATCGCCGTTCCGTACGCTCTTCCAATTCTCTCCCCCGAGGCTCAGGAGCAGCTCGGCTTCTACTCTGAGCTCCCGTTTCTCTTCATTGCCATTTTCGCTTTCGCCCTGCGATTCCGGTCAGTCGACAACCCAGAAGAGCAACGATTCTTTGTTCTCTGGGCGCTCGCCTTCTGCTTCTGGCTGGCCGTTCGCGGTTGGAACTTCATCCAACCAGAGACCACCTCAATCGCAGAGGAACTGGGAGCCAACGCGCTTTACGTCGGCTTCTATCTTGCCATCGCGTTGACGCTCGACGGGCGTGCTCATCTCCGCATTTCGGAGTTTGGACGACGGCTCAGGGCCCTCGAGTCGGCGGGGACGGTCGTCTTCGTTTTCGGGCTGATGCTCTACTTCGGCATTCTCCCCGCCCTGCTCGACCCGCAAGCCTACCGGGCGACCTCCCTGATGTTGTACGTGACTCTCGATCTCTATATCGCTTCGCGTCTGGTGTTTCTGTGGAGACGATGTGAGAGCCCGGCGTGGCGAGCCATCTACGGTTGGCTTGCCGCGGGAACCACTTTGTGGTTTGTTGTCGACAGTCTCGAGATGCTTATGTGGAGCGACGTTGTCCCTTACACAGAGGATGGTACAGCTGCTGATCTCCTGTGGTTGGTGCCGTTGATCCTGGTGATTCTCGCGGCCCGGCTCCCGGAGCATCCGGCCCACGCCGAGGAGCACGGGTCACCGCGCGACCGGTCAGCCAGCCTGTCACCGGCGGTGGTTGGAGGGAGCCTGGTGGTTTACGCGGTCGCCTTTCCACTTCTCCACTTCGGACTGTATACGGCCGGGTTCCTCGATGCGGCGATTAAGCCCCCGAGGGAAGTTCTCGCTCTGATCTTTCTGATCGTTCTCGGCGGCCTGGTTCTCCTTTACCAGGACCAGATGCAGATAGAGAACAGGCGACTCGAAGCGGAGCGTTTGCGAACCCTAGACAAGATGGAATACCAGGCGTACCACGACGCGTTGACCGGATTGCCGAATCGGAACCTCTTCCGGGACCACCTCGAACTGGCGATCGCCCAAGCGCGGCGCACCGGGGAGAAACTGGCCGTCGTCTTTCTTGACCTCGACCGGTTCAAGATGATCAACGACTCCCTTGGTCACAGTGTAGGCGACGAACTGCTGACGGCCGTTGGCATCCGTCTGCAAAGCGCCGTGCGCCGGGGTGACACCCTGGCACGCCGCGGCGGTGACGAGTTCACGCTTCTGATGACCAAAATCCGCGACGCGACGGACGTGGCGAAGTTGGCCCAGCACCTGTTGGAGATCATCCGCAGCCCCTTCGAGGTCGCCGGACGCGAGTTGTTCGTGACGATAAGTATCGGAGTCGGTATCTATCCTGAGGATGGGGAGGACGGGGAAACCCTGGTTAAGCACTCCGATGTAGCCATGTACCGCGCCAAAGAGCTGGGCCGAGACACCTACCGCCTCTTCACCCCGGCGATGAATGCCGAGGCCCTAGAATATCTCGGGCTCCAAAACAGCTTGAGACGCGGACTCGCGCTCGACCAGTTCGTCCTCTACTACCAGCCCATCGTGGAACTCAGTAGCCGCCGCCTATTAGGGTGCGAGGCGCTGCTCCGCTGGCGTCATCCCGATAAGGGGCTACTCGAGCCGGCTGCTTTCATCGAGCGCGCCGAGTCCACTGGTTTGATCGTGCCGATTGGTTTATGGGCGCTACGCGCCGCCTGCGAAAGGGTTCAGGCATGGAAGAGAACGGCCGCCGCCGATCTGCTGTTGACGGTGAACGTTTCGATGCGCCAGCTCGAAGAGGCGGGGTTCGTCGACAGTGTCGAGTGCATCCTTAAAGAGACAGGGATCGAACCGGGGCGGCTGGAACTCGAGATCACGGAGAGCATGAAAATCGAGGACATCGAGTCGAGCGTGAAGGTCGCGCTCTCTCTCAAGGAGCTTGGTGTACGCATCTCCATCGATGATTTTGGGACCGGTTACTCGGCCCTGACTTACCTGCGGAGCCTCCCGGTCGACACCATCAAGATCGACAGCTCGTTCGTCCAACGGGTGCACGAAACCTCGAACGAGGGCGCCATCGTCGTCGCCGTGCTGGCCATGGCCCAAAGCTTGGGAGTCCACGTAATCGCAGAAGGGATCGAGAATGAAGACCAGCTCACTGTTCTGCGCCGGCACGGTTGTGAGAGCGGGCAGGGGCACCTCTTTAGCCCCGCTCTCCCACACGATCGCTTTGAACAACTCCTGGAATCCGACGGTGCAGTCCTACGCCTGTAAGCAGCTCCGATTATTCTCTCTTGGTCATCGAGGCGGAGAGAGTCAGCAGGAAGTCATTGACCTTCAAACCTGCCCGTATGGTGCTCGGCAACAATCTACCGTGGTCTCAGTGGATCGTTCTCGACGCTGGCGGCGATCTCTCGCAGCTTGGTAAGCAGCGAATTCAAGACCTCTGCATGGGTAGTGGATCGATCGACGAGTTCGTAGGGATTTTCGATGAGGTTGTAGAGTTCGACTCGCTCGAGCTTCTCGTCGGCCAGGACTTTCCAATCACCGTCGCGCAGGGCGTAGTGGAAACCCTGGTCGTCGTCGAACTCCCAATAGAGTGGTCGGGCCCGTTCGAATTCACCGCCGTCGAAAATAGTCGAGATATCCTCGCCATCGATCGGTCTTCCCTCGGGCAAATCAAAGCCGATCGTCGCGGCGAGTGTCGGCAGGAGGTCGTAACCGCTGACGATGGCATCGGATACGGAACCGGGCGCGATGTGACCGGGCCAACGGATGAATGCCGGTTCGCGAATTCCGCCCTCGTATAGATCTGCCTTGCGGCCGCGCAAGCCACCGGTGCTGCCGTAAAGATTCACCTCCCACCAATGGCGCCACACAGACGTTACTGGACCATTGTCGCTGGCGAAGAAAACGAGAGTGGAGTCTCGTAGTCCCTTCTCATCGAGAGCTTTCAGGAATCGGCCCAGCTGGAAATCCATATAGGTGATGTTGGCGTAGTACTCGCCCGGTCCGCGGGCCTCCAGCAGATGAAGTGGCGGCTCCGGGAGCCCATTGACGATCGGATTCGGCGTGCCGCGGGTAAGCTCGGCGTACATTGCATTGAAGTCGTCTGGATTGGCATGGGTGCTGTGGGGCTCGATCATCGCCAGGTAGAGGAAGAGGGGTTTGGATCCATCGCGGCTCTCGAGCCATTCCACCGCCTCGTCGATCACTATCTGAGCGGTGTATCCTTCGACCTTTCCCAGTGCCTTGCCGTTGCGGTAGAAGTTTGTCGGATTCCGATTGTGCGGAATAGGAAAAGCGTGGAGCGCCAACCAGTGATCGAAGCCGTGGTCCTCGGGCTGGGTGTGGTTTTGATTACCCAATCCGCCATTGAGATGCCACTTGCCCCCGAGGAAAGTCTCATATCCCTGCCGCTTCAAGAGCGTCGCGATCGTAACTTCGCGCCGCCCGAGTTGCACTTCAGTATTTTCTGGAATCCAACTCTTGATTCCGGATCGATACGGGGTGCGGCCGGTCATCAGTCCTGCCCGCGATGGAGAGCAGAGGGGTGACGGGGCATAAAAATTCGTCAGCTTGAGGCCCTCGCTCGCGAGTTGATCCAGATACGGCGTCTTGATGGTGTGATGCCCGTAGCTGCCGAGATCTCCGTAGCCGAGATCGTCGGCATAGATCACGACTATATTCGGCGATGAAGAGCGGCTTTCATCGGCCCGAATCGCGGCGACGAGCGTGAGAGCGACGGACAGTATCAACAGACCAGGATTTCGCATGGACCAAGTGTACCGCAGGGCGAGTAGTTGAAGCCGCTTGTTATTAATATGCCTTGACAGTTGTCATGACAAAAACTATGGTTGTCTTGGCAGTGAAGTTGTCTTACGACTTGTCGGTCTTGGCGGCATAGTCGCCTCAAGGGCATGGATCTATGGCGAGCGATTACTCTCATATTAGCTTTCGTCGCAGTTGGGAATTGGC
>JAZFTL010000556.1:0-3890 GCA_036446675.1 Thermoanaerobaculia bacterium | reverse complement strand
GTCTTAGCGCTCTCCAGAGCATCCGAAACGGCCATACCAACAACGCGACAATGGCGAGAACGATGGTCGTAAAGAGGACTAAGAAGGACGATAGCAGCGCAAAACCAGCTCCGGGCCCAATGTAAGCGGCAGCGGGCTGCGCCACTCCAATCCCTGCGATGAGTCCGAAGAGGACCAATCTCGCAAGTGGTCTGTTGAACGAGGAATTCTGCTTATACATGGAGGGCTCTTGACAGAACGAGACGCCAACTGAATTTCTAGTCTACAATGCAGCCGGACAGTGAAGCTGGTATCAAGTGACGTCGACGGACTCTGACTTATGGTTGGATTCGCAACTGAAAAACTCTGGTTCCACGTCACCCCGAGGACACCCCGGGGTATTGGGGACCCCAAGAACCGAACGAAGATATCATACCCGCGAGTAGATAAGTCAGCATGAACTCAAAGATCGCCAAATGGTCTCGGCGGCTCCGAGGCCTGCGCTTTGGTCGACCCATCATTGTGGTCTCCGGCCTGCCTCGATCCGGCACGTCGATGGCCATGAAGATGCTCGAGGCCGGGGGCATTCCACTGGTTGTCGACGGCCGACGTAGGGCTGACGAAGACAACCCGAAGGGCTACTACGAAGATGAGCGGGTGAAGGATCTGGCTTCCACAGATGACAAGCTCTGGATCACCAACGGTCGCGGTAAGGCGATAAAGATCATCTCGTATCTCCTGAAAGAGCTGCCGAGAAATCGCAATTACAAAGTTCTCTTCATGCGCCGAAATCTGCAGGAAATACTGGCGTCCCAAACAAAAATGCTGCAGCGACGGGGCGAAAGCTCCGACACCGACGATAGGCGCATGATGGACCTCTACGAAGACCACCTTTGGAAGGTAGGGTACCTGATCAAACATACCCCACACCTCGAGGTGATGGATCTGACCCATCGAGAGGTCATCGAAGATCCGGAATCCGCAGCTCGACAGATCGACGACTTTCTCGGCGGAGGGCTCGATGTCGAAGCCATGGCCCGAGTCGTGGACCGCAAACTCTATCGAAATCGCGCCTAGGGGTAGGCTGCAGGAAGCAACCTTCGATGCCGAACATTACTTTGGTCAGCAGCTCGAACTATCACGGCAGCGGCTACCTCGATCACTGTGAAATAGCGATCACCGACCTCTTCGCCGGCGGCAGCCGGATTCTCTTCGTTCCTTTTGCCCTGTCCGACCACGATGGCTATGCCGCAATAGCTCGAACTCGATTCCGAGCGATGGGGTTTCAACTGGATTCACTGCATGAATCGCCCCACCCTGTGGAGTCGGTCACCTCTGCGGAAGGCTTGTTTATCGGTGGAGGAAATACCTTTCGACTGCTCAATCAGCTCTACGCCGGCGATCTGCTCGAGCCGATCCGCAATCGAGTCGCCGCTGGAATACCCTATCTGGGGACCAGTGCCGGATCCATCGTCGCCTGCCCTACGATCAAGACGACGAACGACATGCCGATCGTCTCTCCACCGTCATTCACGGCTCTGGGGTTGGTGAATTTTCAGGTCAACGCTCACTACCTCGATCCGGACCCCGACTCCAAGCATCAAGGCGAGACGAGAGAGCTACGCATTCAACAATTTCACGAAGAGAACAGCTTACCGGTCATCGGCCTCCGCGAAGGCAGCTGGCTTGCCATTGAGCAGGGAGCGGTGCGACTGTCGGGAGCGGGGAGCGCCAGGCTCTTTCTTCGAGACCAACCGCCTATCGAAATCGAGGGCGGTGCGGCCCTCGACAGATGCTTGGATGGCACGCCGTGCGTGGCATGACCTAGCAGCCCGTGGTAGAAGTCCAGCTGGTCACACACGAGGGTTTTGCGAGGTGCGATCAAGGCGCCGAGGAGGAGATGATGCGGTGTTCATCATCGACGACGAACAACGTAGAGCGGACCCGCAACCCCCTCGTGCCCAAAGGGTTGCGGCGGCTCGGGCCCACCTTCGGCACCGCCGCTTCGCAACGATGGCACCGCATCGCATTGGCGCGGTGGTGCCGAATCTGAACCCGAGGCGCTCACAATGCGGCCGACTCGACTTCTACCACGGGCTGCTAGAGGTAGCCAAGTGTAACTCTCACCACAGCAAATCTCGGGGGCAATCTGGTACCCTATTGATCAAACTATGACCCAAACCAGTAGACAGACGCTAGGACGTTACGAAATTGTCGAGGAAATCGGCAAGGGGTCGATGGGCGTGGTCTATCTTGCTCACGACCCACTGATCGGACGTACCGTCGCATTGAAGACCATTCGCCTCGATGTCGGGAACGGCGAGAGCCAAGTCGAACCGGTGAGAGACGAGTTTCTGCAAGAGGCTCGCAGCGCGGGTATCCTCAGCCATCCGAACATCGTCACGATTCACGACGTCGTCGCTGAAGACGGCTCCCTACCCTTTATCGCAATGGAATACGTCCAAGGTTCCAATCTAGAAGAATTGATTCGAGCCGGCCAGGCCCTACCACTGGACTTCGTGGTCGATACGGTGATTCAAATCGCCAGTGGCTTGGACTACGCCCACGCCAAGGGCGTGATTCACCGTGACATCAAACCAGCAAACATCCTCATCAACCTAGAAGAAAAAGTCAAAATAACCGATTTCGGCATCGCTCAATTCTTCTCCACGGAGTCCTCTGGAGATGAAAAAGTGATGGGAACTCCCAGCTATGTATCCCCTGAGCAGATCATTCGAATGCCCACCGATCACCGCTCGGACATCTATTCGGTCGGTGTCGTCGCCTACGAAATGATCACCGGTCATCTCCCGTTCAAGGGAAAGGATGTTACGGATCTGGCGAAGCAGATTGCCTACGAACCGCACACTCCTCCGACCGACTACTTGGAAACTCTGCCCACTCTAGTGGCGAACGTCCTGGATAAAGCCTTGCACAAGCATCCTGAGTTTCGCCATCAGAGCGCCGGAGAACTCGCGGAAGATCTCCGCGCAGCAGTCGAGGCCTCGACCCCCGCTGAGTCGGGCGCCCATAAAAGAACCGAGGACTTGTCGCGACCAGTGGCCGCTGTTCCGGTCGAGGACACCCCCCCGCTACCTGCAAAGAGCGAGCCTCCATCGGAGAGGGAAGCGCCGGCTGGTCCCCAAAGCGTAGCGCCTCTCGGCTCCGGCACAACACCTGCTCCAGTCCAGGGCCGGTCTTGGAAGACCGTCGCCGCGCAGCTTCTGAACAGATTTCGAAAAGACGATTTTGCTTCGGTATCTGCATCCGAGGCGAAAAACGCAGCTCCCCAGAGAGCGGCGCCGCGTGATAATCTGGCAACCCAAGACATCGCGCTGCAGATGCTCGAGCCGGAGACGCCCCCCAATCAAAGGTCGCAGCCGGCTCCGCCTCTGCGAGAACCGGATGCGATCGCAAGTCAATCTGCCGCCCACGAGCCGGCTCGCGCGCTTCTGGCCTACTTGAGGAGCGCGAACACAAAACGCCTGCTCCTCGTTGCTGCCGCAACAGCCCTGATCTTCGGCAGCACAGCTTTCCTGGCCCTCAGACTCCTGACCTCGAGCGAACCCATCGACACGGGCGCGTCCATCTCGCATCAACGTCGCCTGAAATTCATGGAACTGGTACAGGATGGGCGAGCCCATCTCCGCGCCGGAGACCCAGACGCAGCAGCCCGCTCGTTCGAGCTGGCGAAGCAGGCAGCACCTGCTCAACTCGCCGGCGGATCAGGATGGCTACTGCAAGCCCAACGTGAGGTTGACGACCTTCAGGAATATGAAGCGCTGGAACAGGAGACATTGGCATTACTGCGCGATGGTTTCCAGTTGATGGAGCAGCGTGAGTATCAGCAAGCCAAAGATCTTGCCTCGACGATTCTGGCAATGAACCCTCAACGGATTGAAGCCCTTACG
>JAZFTL010000555.1:0-7224 GCA_036446675.1 Thermoanaerobaculia bacterium | reverse complement strand
GTTTCGTACCCCAGTTCATTCAGATGCTGGATGAGATCTTCTTGGATCTCTGCGTCGACGACGATGTTGAGATCCACCGTGGCGCGAACTACACCATAGGTTGCGAGAGCTAACCCACCGATCAGGGCATACGAAGCGTCGTGCTCTTCGAAGTACTCGGCCAGATTGCCGATAATCCTCTCGAAATCCATAGTTCAGAACGCGCGGAACCCAATAGCAGCATAGCATCTGAACGAAAGGGTACCGTACGAATTATCAGTTCGACGCAGCTCCTTGCAATTCGGCGTATTCGGCCTGCGCCTCTTGGTATATTGGAATATCGGCGTCGGCGTCTTGCCAGAGAGCGAGGAAGTCTTGATAGGACTTGCGCGCCGCCTCTACATTGCCGGTCAGAACATCACCGCGTGCCGTTCCCAAGTGGGCAAGCGAGTGCAGCGGCGAGGCCGGTTCGATGCCGCGCCACTCGATCACCTTCTGAAATTCGGCCACCGCCTCCTCTCCCATTTCGGCTGCCAGATAGGCTAGCCCACGTAGATAGGGAATCCCTAGCGTCGAGCGATCATAGAGTAAAAGGGGCTCGAGAAGGTCCAATGCCAATTCCGGTTCACCCTGCGCCAGGGCGATCGCAGCCCGTGCTACCGGAGCACCAAAGCGGTGGACCCGTGTATCGTTCGGAAAGAGTGACTCCTTCTCGGCGATCACCGCTTCCGCTTCTTCAATTTCGCCCACCAGACCTAGAATCCCCGCGACTCCTAGGCCGCGATCCGCTTTCGGATTGATCGCATGGACGGCACGAGCCACCTCTCCGGCTGGACCTAGATTGCCGATCAGGGCATCGATGAAGGCGACGTTGAGCCGAATAAATCCATCTGGGCGATCGAAACGCTTAGCGATCCGTCCGGCCCGCCTCGCAAGCTCAAGGGCCTCCTCCCGGGCACCCCGGCTGAAGGCTGCATTCGCCTGCAGGGATAGACTGAAACCCTCACTCGGCTTCCCAGCGTGCCATGCCAGCTGCCGCTCGATCTCGGCCCGATCTCCCTCCAAGTAGGCTAGTAGGTGCAATAGGATGTGGATAAATTGGTTCTCGAAGCCCCGGGCAAGCGCTCGATCGGCAACCGTTCGGGCCTCGTCCAGGCGATTCAGGCTCAGGTATCCAAAGCCGAGGTTGACATAGGGAAGGACATGGTCGGGCTGCAGCTCAAGCGCTTGCTGGGCCGACTCTAGTGCTCTCTCGAGGTCCCCTATGTCGCTGTAGAGACCAGCGAGATTGTTGTGTGGCGTCCAATCGCGGGGGTAGGTACGCTGCCAAACCTCGTAGGTCTCGATGGTCTTATCCAAGTCCCCCTCAATATCGTTGAAGTAATGCGCGCTGATGTAGAGCCTTTCAGGCTCACTGACCCGATCGCGTAGCTCGAACGCCCTCTTTCGGTGTTTTTCCACCAACTCGAATTCGCGCCCCAGATTGCCGTATATGGTTCCCAGGCGGGCGTGCGCCACCGCGAAATTCGGATCGAGCTCGACCGCCCGCTCGAAAAACGGCAGTGCCGCCTGATCACCTCTCACGGCGCGCTCCACTCCGCCCAAACTAAAGCTCTGCAGAGCTTCGAGCGACGTCGTCGTCGCCTGCTCGATCGGAGCGTCGTAGCGCTCAATCGAAGCCAGGGATTCGCCTAAGGTACGACGCATCCTTGATGCCGCCTTTCCCAGAGTACTTAAGACCTCCTCCTTCGATGCTGCCTCGGCCTGCTGGCGCGCCAGAGTCTCTCCACTCTGACAGTCGACAGCGTTTAAGCTGACCACAAAAGCTACACCCAAAGAAGAAATGTCGCCGGTCATCATCGCTTTGATGTTGTTACGCCGGCAGATCTCGCGCCCGAGGCTACGGGTTATCCGTTCGTCGGCCGAGCGCTCCATGAATTTCAGGGTCTCGCGGATCTTCGCGTCGGGGAAGACGTTGATGTAGGGCGACTCCTCGAGCTTTACGGCCAAGGCCTGTTTGAGAGCTCCGTCAAACACACTGTCACCCGTGGTGTTGACGAAGTCAGTCAAAAGGATGGAGTCCTCTTCTCCGAGAACCGGTGTACGGGGAGACCGCCAGAGGTAGAACATACCCACTACGGCTAGGACCAAAATCAGACCGACTAAGAGCTTCCAGTGCTTCGCACCAGCTTGGTCGATCGCTTGAATTGCAGAGGAGGAGTCTGACTTCGGCTCCGAAACTTGGGAAGTAGGCGGCGGCGTTGGAGTAGACTGAACGGCAGCCGGAGACGCTTCGGAGGAGAAACCTACCTGGGTACCCGTGGTGAGATCCGAACTGTCGACCCGCCGAAGTCGACGTAGATCGGCAGCTAGGTCGGCTGCGGTCTGATAGCGCACCGCTCGATCCTTCTCCAGAGCCTTGGCGATGACCCGCTCTAGCTCGGCAGGGATGTCGGGATTCAGCCGCACCGGTGCCGTGGGAGCGCCGTGAAGAATGCCGTCGAAAATCGCTGCAGACGTTGACCCTTGGAAGGCCTGATGGCCGGTGACCATCTCATAGAGCACCACTCCGAGTGAAAACAGATCGGTTCGAGAGTCAATCTCCTGTCCGAGAGCTTGCTCGGGTGACATATAGGCGACAGTTCCAACGGCCGCTCCAGGAGTCGTCAGGGCCTCATCCAAAGTAGGCTCGCTCGAGTCCCCTGCGCCCGCCGATCCCGATTGCGGCGCCAGCTTGGCGAGCCCAAAATCGAGAATCTTGGCGTGGCCTGTTCGCGTCAGAAAGAGATTTGCCGGCTTGATGTCGCGGTGAACGATTCCTTTACTATGCGCCTCCGCCAACGCCTCGGAGATCTGAAACCCCAACTCAAGTACCTGCTCGATAGGCATCGCTTTACCGCCGATGGCATATTTCAGGGTCTGCCCTTCCAGCAGCTCCATGGCGATGAATGGAGCACCGTCATGTTCACCGATTTCATGGATCGTACAAATGTGAGGATGATTGATCGCCGCCGCCGCCCGCGCTTCGCGCAGGAAACGCTCCAGCATCTGCCGATCCTTGGCGACCCCTTCAGGGAGGAACTTAAGGGCGATCTCCCGACCCAGCTTGCTGTCCTCTGCCTTGTAGACGACACCCATGCCACCGCCACCGAGCTTCGATAGAATCTTGTAGTGGGAAACGGTCGTGCCGATCACCGTGTATCTCCTCGAGGATGACGCCAATGGGAATCGATTAGTTCAAGTAAATGCAAAAGTCTTGATGGAGTGAAATGCAGTATCGATTCTAGCAGAGCTTCTGGGCGCAGATTCCGCTTAACAGCCGATATGATGTCATCATGTCACCGACTGGAATCGTTCACGAGATCGTTGCGGAGCAGGGTGTCCTTATTCTCGACGGAGGTTTGGCAACCGAGCTGGAAGCTCAAGGCTGCGACCTTAACAATGATCTCTGGTCGGCCCGCGTCCTGATCGAGGAACCGGAAAAGATCAAGCGGGTTCACCTCGACTACCTGGTAGCCGGATCGGACTGCATTGTCACTTCGAGTTACCAGGCTACCGTGCAAGGCTTCGTTCAGAGTGGACTCTCGAGCAAGGAGGCGCGAGATCTGCTGCTGCGATCTGTCGACCTGGGCATCGAAGCTCGCGAAGAATTCCGGCATCGGCGGAGAAATCGACGGGGACGCGTGCGACCCCTCATCGCCGCGAGCATAGGCCCGTATGGAGCCTACCTGGCAGACGGCTCGGAATTTCGGGGAGACTACGACCTCACGGTCGATGATCTCTATGATTTTCACCGCCCGCGATGGGAGATTCTCGCCTCGAGCGACGCCGACCTCTTGGCCTGCGAAACAATTCCGTCGGGCCCCGAAGCCGAAGCCCTTGGTCGCCTCATCGAAGAGACTCCCGAGAGAGAGGTCTGGATCAGCTTCACCTGCCCCACGGTGTCGGCGATCAGTGACGGCACAGATCTCAGATCGGTCGCAGCAGATCTAGCGCAGCTCGAGAATATAGCCGCTATCGGCGTCAATTGCACCGCACCAAAGCTCATCCCCGAGCTTGTCAAGGTTCTCTCGGAAGCCAGCGATAAGCCCATCGTGGTCTGTCCCAACTCGGGTGAGATCTGGCACCAGGAGTCGCGGCAGTGGCTGCCGGGAGACCCTCAGCTCGACCTGGCGGCGAAGGCTGTACGGTGGCGCGAGCTCGGCGCCCGACTCATCGGCGGCTGCTGTCGCACCAATCCAAAGTACATTCGAAGGCTCAGAAGCATGCTGGGTGTGGAGGCTCGACAGGTCGTGGAGGCAAGGCTCGACTAGCTGATCGATCGACTATCAGATAGCATGATTGCCGACCTTCTCGAATTGGTGAGCACCGCTACGGTGACACCTCTGTTAGGTACTTGAACAGGAGTCTTGACGATGAATACCGCTCGCCTCATAACGCTCTCACTTGTTCTCAGCAGCCCCCTCTGGGCGGCAAAAGATACCCCCAAACCAGCCAAGAACGCGACTTTGATGAATGCAGAGACTTTCGCCGGCCTCGAACTGCGCAGTATTGGACCGGCCTTGATGTCGGGACGCATCGCCGACATCGCCGTCCATCCCAGCGACCAGAGTACTTGGTATGTCGGCGTCGGTAGTGGCGGCGTGTGGAAGACCTCCAACGCCGGCACCACTTGGGCGTCGATCTTCGATGGCGAAGCTTCATATTCCATCGGCTGCGTCACCATTGATCCGAGCAATCCGAACACCATCTGGGTGGGTACCGGAGAGAATGTCGGTGGACGTCATGTCGGCTTTGGAGATGGCATCTACAGGAGCTTTGACGGTGGTCAGCACTGGGAGAACCTCGGGCTCAAAAAGTCGGAACACATCGGCAGTATCGTCATCGACCCGCGCGATTCCGATGTCGTCTACGTCGCGGCGCAAGGACCGCTCTGGTCGGCCGGGGGCGATCGGGGGGTTTTTAAGACGGCAGACGGTGGTAAGACGTGGAAACTCATTCTTTCCGGGGGAGAGTTCACGGGAGCAAACGAAGTCGTCATGGACCCTGCAAACCCGGACCATCTCTTCGCGTCTCTCCATCAACGCTTTCGTAATACCGCCGCCCTGGTCAACGGCGGCCCGGAGTCTGGAATCTTCAAGTCGATCGATGCCGGAACAACCTGGCGCCAAGTCTCGAACGGTCTTCCGGAAGACGACATGGGGAAAATCGGCCTGGCGGTTTCACCTCACAACTCGAGTACGATCTACGCCACCATCGAGTTAGCCCACCAGAAAGGCGGCTTTTTCCGCTCACTCGATGGTGGCGAGACCTGGGAGAAGCGCAACGACTACCTCTCCGGCGGTACCGGTCCGCACTACTACCAAGAGATTTTCGTGAGTCCCCATCAGCCCGGCCGGGTGTATCAGATGGATGTCCGCCTGCATGTGACCGAAGACGCCGGGGCAACGTTTCGAGAGCTGAATCGTGAGTTCAAGCACTCCGACAACCACGCTCTCGCCTTCGATCCGAACGACCCGCAGTACCTACTGGTCGGCTCCGACGGCGGGATTTACGAGACCTGGGACCTCGGCCAAACCTGGAAATTCGTTGCGAACCTGCCTATCACCCAGTTCTACAAGGTTGCCGTCGACTACGACACTCCCTTCTACAATGTCTATGGCGGCACCCAAGATGTGCACACTCAGGGAGGTCCGTCGCGCACCGACAAGATGTCTGGAATCACCAACTCCGACTGGTTTATCACCTTGACCGGCGACGGCCACCAACCGGCCGTCGATCCCACCAACCCGGACATTGTCTACTCGCAGTGGCAGCGCGGTAATTTCAATCGCTACGATCGTAAGACCGGCGAAGTGATGTATATCCGGCCGCAGCCGGGTAGCGGCGAGGTCGAAGAGAGATTCAATTGGGACGCTCCGATCCTCATCAGTCCGCACGATCCGGCGCGCCTCTACGTCGCCAGTCGGCGAGTGTGGCGCAGCGACGACCATGGCGACAGTTGGCGTCCGATCAGCGAGAATCTCACCCGCGACGAGGACCGACTCACCCAACCGATGATGGGGCGGGTGCAGAACTATGAAGCGATCTGGGATCTGCGCGCAATGTCGGACTATCACACGATTACGGCGCTGGCCGAGTCACCGCTCAAGGAAGGTCTTCTCTACGTAGGAACCGATGATCACATCCTCCAGGTCACTGCCGATGGCGGTTCGACCTGGCGACGATTTGACGAGTTTTCCGGGGTGCCTGCTTCGAGCTACATAAATGATGTCAAAGCCGATCTCTATGATGAAGACACCGTTTACGTCGCCTTTGACAACCACAAGGCTGGTGATTTCAAACCGTACCTCTTGAAAAGCACCGACCGGGGTGCAACCTGGAGCGACATCTCCGGAGATCTCCCCGCACGCCACCTCGTCTGGCGCCTCGTGCAGGATCACGAGAACTCAAAATTACTCTTTGTCGGCACCGAATTCGGCATTCTCTTCACCGTGGACGGTGGCGAGCACTGGATCAAGCTGACCGGCGAGGCGCCCAATATCCCCTTTCGTGACCTGGTAATTCAGCGGCGAGAAAATGATCTGGTGGGAGCGAGCTTCGGTCGGAGCTTCTACATCTTGGATGACTACTCGCCGCTTCGTCAGATAAGCCAAGCCGCGCTCGAAGAGGAGGCGATCCTCTTTCCCGTCAAAGATGCTTGGCGCTATATCCCACGGCGACCATTCGGCCGCGGTACCGTCGGATATCAGGGTACCGCCTTCTTCGCAGCGCCCAATCCGCCATTCGGAGCAACTTTCACCTACTATCTGAGACACGACCTACTAACCACGAAAGCAGCGCGAGTCGAGCGCGAACGAGAACTTGTAAAGACGGGTGAAGACACTCCCTATCCCGGATGGGACAGGTTGAAAGAAGAGGAGAAAGAGGCTGAGCCAGCCATCGTTTTTACCGTGAGAGACGACCAAGGGAAGGTAGTGCGGATCGTTTCAGGTTCTGTGACCTCCGGGTTCCATCGAGTCGCTTGGGATCTACGCTACCCGGCGGTCGATGCGTGGAAGGCCAAAATAGAGCCTTTCGCCCAGCCGCCCCAGGGAGTGCTGGCGCCACCCGGCACCTACAGCGTGGAGTTGGCCAAGCGCATAGACGGACTTCTTACCCCACTCGGCGATGCACAGAAATTCGAGGTAATTCAACTGACGAAGACGACGTTACCGGCTGTCGATGCGGATGAAGCGACAGCCT
>JAZFTL010000554.1:0-3528 GCA_036446675.1 Thermoanaerobaculia bacterium | reverse complement strand
TGCATGACCATGTTGGCGGTAGTGATCCGCTGAATGCGTCGATTTCGCACCTGCAGGGCCGGTTGGTCATCGAGACTTGGTTGCTCCCCTCGCACTTCTCGCAGACGGCGGTTGAGCTCAATGGTTAGAAGCTCGAGCTGTGCCACGCTCATCTGCTGGAAGGTACGCTGGGTAACCAGGATGTAACCTCCGGTAATATCCTTGGCCATCGCCCAGGCACTGCCGCCCATAAATCCTGCCATCTAAGTCGATCATACCGCATCAACTCATCGCTCGACCGACCCGACCCAGAACTCCAGCAGTGCAATCCACGCATGCTATGATTCCAGTCTTACACCGGCCCGGCGCTGATCTGCTTTTTTTATCTGGACTGGCGGGGTTTGCTCGGCCGAGCCGCAGCAGGTCACCGGGTCGCTATTCGAATCAGTTACGAGAACAGCTCTGTTAATGGGATGAGCAGGAGAGTGCCTTGAGCCGATACGCCGGCGTCGATTTCCTGGAATTCGACGCACTCTTGTCTGAAGAAGAAAAGATGGTGCGGGAGACCGTCCGCGGGTTTGTAGAGGATCGCATCAAGCCCGTTATCGAAGAGTGCCATCGAGCGGGAACCTTCCCGTTTGATCTGGTGCCCGAAATGGCCGCGCTCGATCTCTTTGGAGCGTCTATCGACGATTACGGCCTCCCCGGCATGAAAGGGGTCGCCTACGGGCTCATCATGCAAGAGCTGGAGCGTGGCGATTCCGGATTGCGCAGTTTCGTTTCGGTGCAGAGTTCACTCGTCATGTACCCCATCTACACTTTCGGCTCTCAGAAGCAAAAAGATCGGTGGATCCCAGCTCTCGCCTCCGGCGAGGCGATTGGCTGCTTCGGACTTACTGAACCCAATTTCGGTTCGAATCCTGGCGGGATGACGACCACAGCCGAGGAACATGGGTCCGACTGGTTGCTCAACGGGGCGAAGCAGTGGATCACCAACGGATCACGAGCCGATATCGCCGTCGTTTGGGCTCGCACCAAAAATGGAATTCGAGGGTTCCTCGTGGAAAAGGGGACGGCTGGCTTCACTGCTACCGATCAGCATGGAAAATTTTCTCTGCGGGCATCTGTCACATCCGAACTCGGTTTCCATGATTGCCGGATTCCTGCCGAGAGTATTCTGCCCCTCACCGAGGGCCTGAAGAGTCCCCTCATGTGCTTGAATCAGGCACGTTACGGCATCGCCTGGGGAGCTCTCGGATGTGCCATGGAGTGTTACTCCACTGCCCTCGAATACGCTACCGAGAGGATTCAGTTTGGTGGGCAACCCATCGCGTGCCACCAGTTGGTGCAAGAGAAGCTGACTTGGATGATCTCTGAAATCAGTAAGGGACAGCTACTGGCTCTGCAGCTGGCCCGCCTCAAGGATCAAGGCCGCCTCAAACACCAGCACATCTCGCTGGGCAAACGAAATAACGTCTGGGTAGCCCGTGAGTGCGCCAAGCTGGCCAGAGAGATTCTTGGAGCTAACGGCATCGTCGACGATTATCCAGTGATCCGACACATGCTCAATATTGAATCGGTCTACACCTACGAGGGTACCCACGACATTCTCGGTCTGGTCATCGGGCAAGCGATTACTGGGATCCCTGCCTTTAATCCACCAGAGCGCGGACCAGAGCATTCGCCCTATTCGACTGACGAGAGTTCCTCGTGACACTCGACCGCGACCTCGAACTGGCGTTCGTGCACGTCACCGAACAAGCGGCAATCGCCGCCGGCCAGACGATGGGTTTCGGAGACGGCAAACGCTCCGACGCGGAAGCCGTCGACGCCATGCGCCGGGAGCTGAACAAGCTTCCCATGGCGGGCCGCATCGTGATTGGTGAGGGAGAGCGGGATGAAGCGCCGATGCTCTTCGTCGGAGAAGAGCTGGGTTCGAGACAGGGCGACCCCGACGGTGTCGGAGTCGATATCGCCGTCGATCCGTTAGAGGGGACCAACCTTTGTGCAAGCGGAGCGTCCGGCGCGATCGCCGTGCTGGCCGCTGCGGAGCGCGGTGGACTCTTGCATGCCCCCGATATCTATATGAACAAGATTGTCGTCGGGCCGACGGCGCGCGGGAGAGTTCACTTGGATGCTCCGGTGTCCGAAAATCTGCGCAACATCGCACTGGCCTTCGATCGCAAGGTTTCCGACCTGACTGTTTCAGTCCTTGAACGCGATCGCCACCAGGAGTTGATCGACGATATTCGCACCGCGGGGGCCCGGATCCTCCTGATCGGCGACGGCGATCTGTCTGCGGGGATAGCCACTGCCGTGCGAGGTACCGGAATTCATGCTGTCATGGGAACTGGAGGGGCGCCGGAGGGGGTGATCACGGCTGCTGCCATGCGCTGCCTCGGAGGTGAGATCCAGGCGCGACTGACGCCGCTCGATGAAAAGCAGACCCGGCGAGCTGCGGCACTCGACATTACCGACCTCGACCGTATTTACGGCACCACTGACCTGGCCCCAGGCAATGAAATTCTGTTCAGCAGCACCGGAGTCACCGACGGCCAACTTCTGCGCGGCGTTCGGTACTTCGGAAACGGCTCTCGGACCTCTTCTCTATTCATGTCGCTTACTCGTCGTATCGTTCGGTTCGTAGACACCATTCGCCACGAGGACGACGGCCGGCCGATCTACTTTCAATAGAGGCCGACCCGGCGTATCTATTCCACCCCAGATACCAGTGATCGCAATTGTTCCATGATCAAACCGGACCGCTGGATCCATGAATGGGGTGCCAAAGGTGGGGTCGAGCCCTTCAACGCCGACCAGGTGAACGCCGCGAGCTACGACATCTGCCTCAGCAACCACTGGATCTGCCCGACGCGAGATCCGGAAGACTTTCGTGCCGAACAGTTCAAGTTATTCCCCGGCGAAGTAGTGCTTGCATCAACCCACGAACATGTACGCATCCCCCGAGATGTCGCCTGCGATCTCAAACTCAAGTCGACCCTCGGAAGGCTGTGGATCAATCACTCGTTGGCAGGGTGGTGCGATCCCGGCTTCGAAGGGAATATCACGCTGGAGCTGCAGAATCTCGGGCCAGAGCCGTTCGTCTTTGCGAGCGGCAGCCGCATCGCCCAGCTGATCTTTATCGCCATGGAATCCGAGCCCGAGATCGCCTACGGCGATCCCGGTTCGTCGAGTCACTATCAGGGTCAATCAGGAACAACTCGAGCTCGCTAGACGCCGCGCGGCTCGCCGGCTGTGATCACGCTTCTCCCTCCGATAGAGAGGCCCCATATTGCAGTAATCTGCGCGCAATGAACCGAAACATCTTGAGCCTACTGGGATCGGGGTCAGAACTGGTCGGCGAGTAAGAACTCGACGATCAGGTCGGTAAGATCGTCTGCCAAGTCTGTCTTGAATATGTGTTGGGCGTGGGCGTCGCCCCGGAGAATTTCTAACCGTTTGGGCTCCGGCGCCCTTTCATATTGGTCCTTGACCGACGCGGCAAGCCTGTCCCCGTCACTGACGATGTAAAACAACGCTCCCACAACC
>JAZFTL010000553.1:0-2018 GCA_036446675.1 Thermoanaerobaculia bacterium | reverse complement strand
TCGATGCTGACTCAAGACTCCGCGGATTCGAGTTGACTGTGGCGGGGGAGGGCCGGGTTTCGGTCGTTCGTCGGAGTGAGGGGTGGGAGAGTAAGTGGCGACCGTTCAGACGAGACATCAAGAGTGCGCGTATTGCCGGTGAACTGCAGGGCTCGCTCGAAGGCTCGATCCGTCGATCCGGAGGCCGACCGCTCCTGGCCTATAAGATGTCCGATGTTTTTCAGTGGGATCTCGACTTTGCCCGAGACCTAAGAGTTGGAGATCGCTTTACGGTGCTGCATGAAGAGGTCTACTTAGATGGACGGTTTCATGCGGTCGGGGACATTCTTGCCCTGCACTATTGGAATCAAGGGCGAGAGCTGCAGGCCTATAAATTCGGCGAGGACTCGGCCTACTATGACGCCGAAGGCCGACCGCTTCGCAAGCGTTTTCTGCGCTCTCCTCTGCGCTATTCGAGGGTGACCTCTCAATTCAGTCAGCGCCGATATCATCCCGTTCTGAAGAGGTACCGCCCGCATTACGGCGTGGACTATGGGGCTCCTAAAGGAACGCCGGTGAGAGCGACGGCTAGCGGCACCGTGATCTCGGCTGGTTGGGATCGAGGCGGCGGAAAGACGGTCAAGATACGGCACCCAGGCAGCTACATGACGGCGTACCTCCACCTCTCTGGATTCGCCAAAGGAGTGGCGAGAGGCCGAAGAGTGCAACAGGGGCAGGTGGTCGGTTATGTAGGATCGACCGGCCTGGCTACTGGAAACCATTTAGATTATCGGGTCCAGCTCGGCGGGAAATGGATCAACCCGCTATCACTCAAGAGCGTGCCGGCTAAGCCTATACTTGAAGATGAGCTCGAGGAGTTCATAGCTTGGCGTGACACGTTGCGAGGCAGACTCGAGAAGAGATCGCACCATGAGCAGACTCTGAGCCCTCCCCGAGTCGCCGCACAGGCAGGCAGAGCAGACAGCGTATATGGATCGAGTGGCGGATAGCTCTCAGATCCGATGTCGGGCCTGGTGTCGGGTCGATCTGGCCGGTGGCACTTTAGATATCTGGCCTTTGGGGGTTCTTCACGCCGGCAGTCGGACAGTTAATTTGGCGATTAGCATTCCGGTGCAGGTGAGCATCACCGCTACGGCGGATCGCTATGAGGTGGTGCAGGACGGCACCTTAGTGCAGGCGTCGACTCCGCAGGAACTATGCAATCAATCTGGATCTGCTTTAGTAGGAATGGTCTGCGCCGAGCTTAGCCTTCCTTCGATAAGGGTGTCGATCGAGAGTGGCTCGCCTCGCGGAGGAGGCTTGGGAGCAAGCTCGGCACTGACGGTGGCGCTGCTTTGCGCCGCCCGCAAGTTCCTCGACACTCCGATGCCGGGCCCCGATGAAACTGCAAGGCTGGCTCGAGACATCGAAGCGCGGATGATGGGTCTCCCGACGGGAGTCCAAGATCACTATCCCGCACTGCTTGGAGGGGCTCTCGAGATTTCGTACCAGCTGGGGAGCGATCGCGTCCGCAAGCTAAGCGTGAACCTCGAGGAGCTTGGAGCACATCTGTTGGTCGCCTATACAGGAAGAAGTCATTTTTCAGCGAGCAACAACTGGCAGATCATTCGACGGCGCCTGGAGGGCGACTCCGAGTCGGTTGAGCTCTTCGAGGGTATCTCCAGCATTGCAGCTCGGATAGTGCCCGCTCTCGAAGCGGGAGACTGGGAAACAACCGGCGACTTGGTGGGCCAAGAGTGGCGTCTCCGCTCTCGCCTGGCGGCGGGGATCTCTACACCTACGATCGAGGCACTGCTCGAAGGGGCTACCAAGCTTGGAGCTTGGGGAGGAAAAGCGTGTGGAGCCGGAGGAGGGGGATGCGTTGTGCTGTTTTGCCCGAGTGAGAAAAAAGATGAGATCGCGCGAGAGGTCGAGCGGCTGGGCGGTGAAATTCTACCAGCCCACCCCGTATCCGAGCCGGTGCAGGTAGAGGGCGGAAGGTGAAGTCTGGCTGTGGAGTGTATCTGCTGAGTGCCGTG
>JAZFTL010000552.1:0-7918 GCA_036446675.1 Thermoanaerobaculia bacterium | reverse complement strand
TGAATTGATTTTTCATAGCTCGAGTGCGCCAGACTTCCTCGGCCCGGGTGTCGGTGTCGGTTGAAGTCACTCTGAGCAGCGCCGCTCCGGTGTCGTAGCCGGAGGCAACAAAGACTCTGTCGGGTGGGACGAAGATCGGGGTTGCCGCATTTACATCCCAGCTGGTCTTCCATTTCTTGGTCCAAAGTATCTCACCGGTCGAAGGTGTAACAGCTGAGAGCCGGCTGCCCGAGAAACTCAGAATCTGACGTTTGCCCCCTACCTCTATGGCGATGGGAGCTGCATAGCCGGCCTTGTCGCTACCGGATTTCCAGACCAGGTCACCGGTCATTCGGTCCAGTGCGACGAGTGAGGCGCCAGGCCGGCCACCGGCGTCGAGGATCAACAGGTTGCCTTCGACGAGCGGCGAAGTCGAGACCCCCCAGGTGGGCACTTTGGCGCCCACTTCGACCTTGAGGTCTTTCTTCCAGAGTTCCTCGCCGCTGTCCATCGCTGCAGCGAGTAACCGGCCCTTGGCGCTGAGCGCGTAGACCACTCCAGATGCCACTGTAGGAGTTGCTCTGGGACCGTCGCCTTGGTCGTTAGAAAAATTTGAATCGACGTGAACTCTCCAGAGTTGGCGTCCGGAGGCGGTGTCGATTGCGGTCAACCACTCGTCGCTGCCATCTGAGTACATCGTAAAAAGACGCCTTTCGACTACCGAAATTCCAGAAAAACCATGTCCAAGAGCCCGTCTCCACAGAACTTCTGGACCGTCTTCGGACCACTTCGAGAGGAGGTTGGTCTCGTTAGAAATGCCGTCGCGACCGGGGCCTCGAAACTGAGGCCAATCGTCACCTACTGCCAGGCAGGGAGCGACCAGCGACAGGGCCAGGAGCAGACTCAGTCGGCGGTTCAGTCTACGCGGTAGGGGTTCTCGGAGTTCGCTTTGGAAGAGGTTCATGCCTAGGCTCCTCTTAGGATGTTGTGTTTAGGTGTAGCGCAGACCGCGATACTCGTCTGAGTAAAAGTGAGGCAGGAGGGAATCGACTTGCAGCAGCCCTTGTCTGGTCAGCCGAACAGTGTCCTGATCTCGGGTCGACATGTTGGCTGCTTCGAGGACTGCGAGGCCGTCTCCGAATGTTTCGAAGATGTCGGCGCCGAACTTCTGTCGGAAGTAGTTGGCTTCAACGTGACCTAATTTGAGCTGTAAAATAAACTCGCGGGTGAGCTGTTCCCGTGGGCTGGTGGTGAATGATCTTCCCAGGGGAAGCCGGCCGTCTTGGGTGGCGGCGATGTACTCTCCCCAGCCGTCCACATTCTGGAAATGAGTACCATCGAGGTGTGAGAAAGAAGCGACTCCCGTACCCAGAAGATCGCAGCCGTGCCAGACCGCGTCGCGGTAGATGAATCGGCAGGCAGCGCGATTCTTGACGATCGTATAGGCGCTGGAAACTTCGTAGCCCGTATCCGCCAACTTCTCGAACGCATAGTCATGCCAAGCTCTCTTGGTGTCCCAATCGGCGAGTTCGGTGTCGAGTGACCCCTCTTGGAGGCTTTTGGAAAATCGAGTATTGAACGGCAACTCCATCTGATAGACCGTCACGGAGTCAGGAGCCAAATCGACGGTCTTCGCTACAGTGTCCTTCCAGGTCTTCCATGATTCGCCGACCATTCCAGCGATGAGATCGATATTTAGCTGGGGAAAGCCGATCTCTTCTATCCATGGAATAGTGTTGGCGATCTCCTTGGAGAGGTGAGCTCTGCCATTGAGGCGAAGAATGTCGTCGTCAAAGTTCTCGATTCCGAGGCTGAGCCGAGTCACTCCAATTTCGCGGATCATCTCGAGTTTGGTTCGAGTCAATGTACCGGGTTCGCACTCGAAGGTGATCTCTTCGGCAGCTTCCCATGAGATGCGCTGCTTGATGCGGTCGACGAGCCCACGCAGATGAGTAGAACTAATGTAGGACGGCGTGCCCCCTCCGAAATAGATGAATCGAGGAGATCTTCCCTTGATCGCCGGGAGATCGCTGTACGTCTCGATTTCGGTAGCCAGGGCGTTGAGGTAGGTACCGATTTCGTCATAATTCTTATCGGTATAGACCCTGAAGTAACAGAACTTGCAGCGTTTACGACAAAAGGGGATATGCAGGTAGAGACCTAGTTCTCGGTCAGTCTTGGGCTCTTGCGCGAGTAGATGGTGGACGTCATCAAGGTGATCGCCGTTCCAGGCCGAAAAGGGTGGATAATTTGAAACGAATACGCTGCCGACCTCGGTCTCTTCATGGGAGTCGAGGGGGGCTGCGAGGGTGCTGGTCTCGGGTCGTAGCTGGGTCATAGTGGTAGGTCTTCCTGCTTCCTGCCGAAGGCGTAGACCGTACCATTGGGAGTGCGAATGACCAAGTGTCTATCCGCAGTAGTCGGCGACGCGAAGCTCGGCGAACCGGTCTCGAGGGTTCATACGAGACTACCCGTTTGAAGGTTTTCGGCACGGGAGCTTACGACGGTAGTCTCGAGCGGAATACCCTGGTATCTCTTAGCATGCTACTCTGGTCGCATGAAGATCGGCGTGTCTCTACTGCCGGAGCTTATTGCCTTTGCCGACCGAGAGGCCCGGCGGCGCTGCATGTCGCGATCCGGCCTGCTCGCCGACCTCTTGAAGGCCGAGCGCGTGCGGCAGCAGACGCGGGAGTACCTCGACCGCCACGGCTGGGACATAGCGGAAAACGAGAAAGGTTGGCGCCGCTACCAGCGCCAGCGAATGGCCGAGTCCTATGGTGACGATGAATGGTGACGAGCTTCCCAGGCGCGGTGAGGTCTGGTGGGTTCGAGTCGACAAGCGTCGCCCCGCGGTAGTCGTCCAGAGTGATCACCTGCGGGAGCCTCGCGTCCGCACTTTTCTCGTCGTGCCGCTTACCAGCCGGCTTCACCTGCAAGGGCTGCCGGGCAACCTGCGACTCGAGCGCCGCGCGACCGGCCTGTCCAAAGCGTCGGTAGCCAACGTCTACGACATGCAGAAAGTTTTGCGGGCTGACTTTCTGGAGCGCCTGGGTGCGCTACCACCTGCCGATCTGGTGGCCCTGAACGACGGATTGCGGTTGGCACTCGAACTCTGAGGGCGCGCCGCGAAGTAGGCGCCACCGTGGACCGGCGAGGCGTCCCCAATTCCTGCGTTACCTGCCGGACCCACGCGAGCTTATGCCACGCCGATGACGGTGGTCCCGTAAACCTGAGTTTGCGTCTTGGCGAAGAGAACCCTTCTTTCACCCCCCGAGCAACCGCACCAAAGCTGTCTCGGGCTTGACAGCAGGAATCGGGGAGGCAGCGAAGTCCTTCACATTCCGGGTGGCGATCAGGTCGGCCCGGAAGGCAAGAGCGGCGGCGACCTGCATCGCGTCCTCGAAATCCGCCATCGCCAGCTCCGTTGCTTCCAGCAGGCTCGCAGTGGTTGTAGGTGCAACTTCTATGAAACGAGTGAGTTCCTTGAGTAGGTCCCGGACGTCGGTCTTTCCCCTCTTCGGCGATGCCAGATAGTAAAAATTGGATGCAGTATGCCAAGCGATGCAGGCCGCACCCGGACGGAGCTCAAGGGCGTCGAATAGGGCGGCAGCCGCCGAGGCGAAGGGCTCCCGATCCAGCGCCATGTCCAGCAGCACATCGGTGTCGACCAGCAGCCTCACAGGTATTTCTTTGCGAGCGTGCGGTATCGATCGTCTGCCCGTTCGGTAGCAGTGAGCTTTCCCCGCCAACGTGTAGAGAACGATGGGCCTTTTGCCCCCGCCAAGTCGCGCAGATGGTCTTCCACCAACTGCGAAAGTGACACGTTTCTACCCCGAGCCAATGCTTTAGCCCGCGGAACGAGCTCTTCGTCGATGGTGAGTGTGACCTTGGTTTTCACGGGACCTCCACGTACACGTGTCGTGATGGTAAGTATACGTGCTCAAGTCTGCACTTAGCAAGTGCTGGTCGGCGCCGAGGTGGGACACCAGAAAAAGCGGCTGGCACCTAATCGGAGCGTCACGGGATCCACGCGGTACTGTTTGCGAGTGCTCCGCTCCTCGATAACCTTCCTCAGACCCTCCTCCGCGAGACTGCGGAGAGTTACCTTCTGGGCTCGGGCTTTCCGCCAATCGATCAGAGCGAGCGAGGGGATGAAGCTACCCGGAGGGAAGGCCGATAATTTGACACAAACACGCTACCGACTTCGGTTTCCGTTAGGGTGTCGATGTCCGTGGCCTGGTGTTCTGGTTGGGTCATAGCGGAGGGTTCTCCTGTTTGCCGGCGAAGGCGTAGACCGTGCCATCGAGAGTGCCGATAACCAAGCGCCCGTTCGAGATGGCTGGAGAGGCCACGATCGGAGAGCCGGTCTCGAATTTCCATACGAGACTCCCCGTCTTGAGATCCAGGCTCGCCAGCTCGCCGCTCTTTGAGGCGACGTACACGACATCCCCGGCGATTACCGGTGAGGCGTCGATCCGTGCTTTCATGGAGTGTGTCCAAAGAGCTTTCCCCGTCGTTGGGTCCAGGGCATGCACGATCTTGTCGCGCCCGCCGACGATCACGATGTCAGAGGTGGCTGCTGCTGATGCGTAGAACGGAAATTCTCCAGCAGGATTCCTATACGACCAAGAGACCTGTTTCGACTCCAGATCGATGCCGAGAAACTGATTGCCGAAGGTCCCCACGAAAGCGGTGTTTCCTACTACTGCGGCGCTCGCGGCGACGTAGTCACCGACTTCGATCTTCCCAACCTGGGAGCCGTCAAGAAGGTTTACCGTGCGGAGGTATCCATCACAGCCGGCGGTGATGGCGGTATCGCCGATCACGGCAGGAGTACTGTTGACGTATCCTTCGGTCTCCAGGCGCCACTTGAGAGTGCCGTCCTCGGGATCGAGGCAATAGAGAAAGTTGTCGTAAGAGCCGAACAGAATGCAACCGTGTGCCAGGTTTGCTGATGAGGTGATGCCACCTTCCGCCATGTAGATCCACCGCGGCTCGCCCGTGGAGGCACTCAGAGCTCGGAAGGCACCCGCTTCGTCGCCAAAGTAGACCAACCCATTCGCAACCAGCGGTGACGACTTGATTTCATCTTCACCTTCCAGGCGCCAATTCTCCTTACCTGTTTCCAAGTCGAGGGAGTGAAACGTTCCGTTCAACGAGCCGACGAACACCGCGCCGCCGCTGATCGCGGCAGTCGACTCGACGCCTCCCGGAATTTCTGCTGTCCAAATCGGTTCCAGACTCATCGGGAGCCGCTCCCGCGACACGCCGGTCAACTGAGGATCGCCTCGAAAGCTGGACCACTGCGCCGCGATGGGCTGAGTGCAGGTTACGAGGAGCCACGTTCCGATGAGAATTGCTAACGAGGCGGCGTGAGAAGCGCTCTTAGTTTCATGCATGTCGAATACCGATCTCCTAAAAAGCCTGCTCGTAGACCTCGAGAAAGTCTGCCGCCGACATCGGTCGAGGGTTGAACTGTGCGGTCCACTCGTCGGTCGCCGCCTGCGCCAGCTCGCGAAGTGCACGGTGCGGAATCGCTTGGGCCGAGAGCTTACTGGGGAGCCCGGCAATCCGTCGTAGCGATTCGAGTCGGGCGGCGAGGTCCTCCGCCGTAGATTTCGGATTCTCTCCCGAGCCGACAGTAATGTCGAAGAGTCCCTGATACGGATTCTCATCCGCGGCAGAGTTATGTCGAACCACGTGCGGCAACATGACCGCAACTGCGAGCCCATGAGTCATTCCAAACCTAGCCGTGAGCGGATTGGCGCAGGCGTGGGCGGCTCCGAGCATCGATTGTTCGATAGCCGCTCCGGCCAAGTGAGCGCCGATGAGCATGGAGCTCAATATTCTTGATTCTGTCTTTGGATCGAATGCCGCAGCGAAATTGGCTTCGAGGAGTTGCCAGGCCGACTTAGAGAACGATTGTGACTCAGCGGTACGGTTGTTTGAGGCGAAGCTTTCAACGGCGTGAGAGATTGCGTCGAATCCGGTTGCCGCCTTGACCGGTCGAGGCACGGTCGCGGTGAGGTCGGGGTCGAGAATGACTCGCCGAAAGCGCACCTTTGGATCGCCGCAGGCCATCTTTCGCTGATCCGATGAGCGTTTGATTACGGCGTAGGATTGGCCATCGCTGCCGGTCCCCGCGGTGGTGGGGATTCCCACTGATCGCATCATCGGTTTTCGAGCTTTGCCCCATCCCCAATAGTCTTCCATTTTACCGCCGTTGGTCAGCAGGAAGTTCAGGCCCTTGGCGAAGTCGAGGCAGCTGCCGCCGCCCAAGGCGATGATGCAGTCGATTGAGGTGGGAGAGAGCCGTCTTGCCGCCGCTTCGACCTGTTGGCTGGAGGGATTCTCTTCGACTTCGTCGAAAACCGAGGTTCGAATCGACGCATCTTCCAGAACAGTGCGAGCCCGCCTTGGATGTCCTGCCCTGGTGAGGCCTCGATCCGTCACCAGCAGGGCATGAGAGGCTCCCGTGCTGCGCACCATGAGCCCGAGTTCCTCTAGAGCGCCCTGCCCGAAAAGAACTCGAACCTCTCCAATGGTTCTTTCCCACCGTGATTCAAGTGGCAACTCGGCGCCTGCCGCGCCGGGAGGCTTCGACTGGAGTGGGTGACTCATCTCTTCAATGCCGATTCAATGTTAGCCGGACATTGGCGCCGTCGCAGGCCTGTTCACGCCGGCTCAGAAGCAGGCAGCGCAGTCGTTGCTGCGTTTTGGGGAGCCAGAGATGGGCTCTGCAGAGCTCGTTGACGATACAGATGCTCGAAGAGATTGCCTTCGTGTGGTTGATCCCAATCGACGTGGCTCGTAGGCACCGGTCTGAGGTTCAGCCTTTCGATGTTTTCTGACTCGAGTAGCTGGTGAATCATGGCCGTGTCTTGAGTGAGTGCGGTAACTACGAGACTACTTCCCATCTGCGAAATCAGCTCCTCGGCGGGTGCTTCCACAACGGATACGAACGGGAAGAGGTATTCGGCTTGGGCCAGTGGGTGACTCGAGTCCGTACAGTAGACGACGGTTGGCAGGAGGAAGGCGCAACCGTCGACCTCGGAGACACGATCCTTGGATCGAAATCGAGCCGTTAAGTCTTCGGCTCCGGCCTGGGCGAGTTGAGCGTCGATATGATCTGAAAGCTGACGGGCCGCAGCGATGTTGGGGAAGGCAGCCAGTCGCGCTTCAGGGTGATCGAGTGGGTGAGCCTCAATCTGGGCAAGGCGCTCAGCTAGCCCCAATGCCAACTCGAGGGTGTGTGAGGAACTTCGAATGCCTGAGGCATTGACGCAAGAACGGCCGCCATTATCGGCTACAGAGGCCTCCATGAGATCGAGATGAGCTTTCCAGTTCGCCGCTTCGTCCGGCCCGTAAATCACCTTGCTCCAACCCGGCCCATGAATTTGGATGCGATGGTCGTGGCGCCAAGGATCCACTGTGGAGCGGTCTCCGAATAGGAGCGAGCGGCCGGATCTCATCAGGACTTCGCGAGCTCCTGAGTAGTCGGTTGGATAGAATCCGAGTGCTTCAGGCGGGCAGCCGGCCGCGATGAAGCTCTGTGCCACCCGGTACGGCGTCCAGGGTTCTTTCGCTCCCGGTTTCAGGGCCAGCGTCACTTTCAAGGGAATCGCCGGTAGCCATAGGGCGTGGACCCCAGGCGAATTACTCGGCAGAATCGCGCCTAGGGTCGTCGCCTCCCGCCGATACGACACGCAGCGGTCATTGATTGTGCCCCAACCCTGATCGAGGATCGTCAGATCGAGGCCGCGGGTGAGCCCCCCAAGAACGGTCTCCATCTCCTTGAGGACATACTCAACCTTCTTCATGTTGCGTCGGGCCATCACCTCAGGCAGGCCGGTGGTTGCCGAGAGTTGACGAATGTAGTCTTCCGGAGTTTGCGATTGATCCCCTAAAGGTAGAGTTCCGGAGACAAAGAGGTCGCCCG
>JAZFTL010000551.1:0-2141 GCA_036446675.1 Thermoanaerobaculia bacterium | reverse complement strand
GTGGTCAAGGCGACGATGGCGGCTCTCCTGTCACTGCGCAGCGAAGAGCAGATAAGAAAACTCCGGAGCGCTACCGCGGACGCCTGAGAAAAGTACCAGTGAGACTAGAGGCAGGAAACTAGAAATGGCTAAAGAGAAGAAAGTTCTCAAGATACGACAGACTCGCAGTTACATCGGTAGGCCGAGGTCTCAACGTCTGGTGCTGCAGAGTCTGGGGTTGAGACGTATTCGGCAGACTGTAGAACGTGAAGATACAGCCGCAGTCAGGGGCATGGTAGCCAAGATTCCGCATCTGGTAGAGATCGTAGAGGTGATTTCATGAAGCTGCATGAACTTTCTCCAGCTCCGGGTAGCAAGGCCTCCAAGAAGCGGATCGGGCGCGGTCCAGGCTCTGGTCATGGGAAAACCGCTGGTCGCGGCCATAAGGGCCAAAGGTCCCGTAGCGGCTTCAGCCAGAGACTCGGCTTCGAAGGTGGCCAGATGCCGTTGGTCCGACGTGTGCCCAAGCGCGGTTTTACGAACATTTTCAAGAAAGAAATCGAAATCGTCAATGTAGAGAACTTGGTGGGACTGGAGGGTGCGATCACTCCCGAAACACTCATCGCGGCGGGTTTGGTGCGATCCGGAAAGCCGATCAAAGTATTGGGTAGAGGTGAGATCGATCGATCGATCGTCGTCACTGCGAACAGCTTTAGCGCAGGAGCGCGAAAGAAAATTGAAGCTGCGGGTGGAACCTGCGAGGTAATTGATTCGTGATTGAGAGTTTCCGCAATATTTTTGCGATCCCTGACTTGCGCAAGCGAATGTTGTTCACATTCGGTCTGCTGGCGGTGTATCGCATTGGTTGTAATATCCCCACTCCGGGTATCGATCCGCAGGCGCTGCTCGAATTCATGGCGGCCATGAAGGGCACTCTCCTAGGATTCGTCAACACTTTTACCGGGGGAAGTCTCGAGCGGGTGGCGGTATTTGCGCTGGGGATCATGCCTTATATCACCGCTTCAATTGTGCTGCAGCTCCTCACGGTGGTCTGGCCATTTCTCGAGAAAATCTCCAAAGAGGGAGAACTCGGCAGGCGAAAAATCACCCGTTACACCCGGTATGGAACCATGGTAATTTCTCTGGTCCAATCAACCGGCATTTCTTTCTGGCTGGAAAAGGTCACGACTCCAGGTGGGGCAGCAATGGTGCCGCATCCTGGTCTGGTATTTCGATTCATGACGGTCATGACTATGACGACAGGCTGCGCATATGTAATGTGGCTCGGTGAACAGATCAGCGATCGAGGCATTGGGAATGGCATTTCTCTGATCATTTTTTCGGGAATTGTGATCGGACTTCCGGGAGCAATAGCAACTACAGTGAATTCAGTGCAAAGTGGAACCCTCTCTATTCTCAAGGTCTTGGTTCTGATGGTACTGATGGTGTTGGTCGTAGCGTTCATCGTGAGGATGGAGCGAGCCCAGCGTCGGATCCCGGTACAGTACGCCAAAAGAGTAGTCGGGAGAAAAATTTACGGCGGACAGAACACCTACTTGCCATTGCGGGTCAATACGGGCGGAGTCATCCCGGTCATTTTCGCCTCCTCTGTCGTGATGGTCCCGTCGGTCATCGCCGGTGTGTTTCAGAACAACGAGTGGATTCAGAAACTCGCCGGCTCGGTGTCTTACGGAGAGGTCTTGCATTATGTCTTGTTCGTCACGGCGATCGTGTTCTTCTCGTACTTTTATGTCTCGATTATCTTCAACCCCGCAGACACCGCCGAGAACATGCGCAAATACGGAGGATTTATTCCCGGGATACGGTCTGGAAAACGCACTGCAGAATATATTGATCGAGTTTTGACACGCCTGACTTTAGTAGGCGCGTTCTACCTTGCAGCTGTCTCGGTGCTCCCGCAATTTCTGCTCGGCGGAATCAAAATTCAGAACCTGCCCTGGTTCGGACCTTCGATCGATAGTTTTCTTCCCGGTTGGGTCACGAGCGGCATGGGTATTAACTTCTTCTTTGGGGGGACCTCGCTGCTGATTGTGGTTGGCGTCGCAATGGATTTTGTGCAGCAGGTCGAGAGCCAGTTGGTGATGCGCAACTATGACGGGTTTCTGAAACGGGGTCGGCTCCGCGGACGAAGGGGCTAAGTG
>JAZFTL010000550.1:0-2342 GCA_036446675.1 Thermoanaerobaculia bacterium | reverse complement strand
CGCGAAATATGGTACCCGGCCCGAAGGGCCCTACCACCTCATTGTTCCCCATATAAATAACAAAGAGGTCCGGCTTCAAGCGGGCGCACGAGCGGGCGATCTCATTGACTACGTGAGAATTGACCGCCGTCATCGCTGCGTTTACTACCTCGAAATTCAACCTGGGATAGGTCTCCTGCAAGAGCGCCTCGAGGACGCGGCTTAGACCGAATGAGGCATCTGGGGTACCCATCGCCGCCGAACCCCCCAGGACGAATATTCGAAATGTGTTCTCACCTTTGTCGCTCGGAATCAATTGAATGACAGGGCTTCGGACCAGACTGCGCTGGAAGAAGCGGAGGCCGAAATCTCGGTTGGTGATCAACTTTTCGGAATCAGCCGAGTCGACAAAAAAGTCGGTCGGGTAGCCATAGCCGAAAAGGCGAAGGCCTCCCTCGAGGGCCCCGAACAGAACCGCCGGTAAAACGACAGCAAGACTTAGGTTGGTTAGAAAAGTGAGAAAACCAGAGCGCTGACCGGGCCTAGAATCACCCTCGGATTCGGACGACTTCAGAGTTTCACCCCCGTCGACCCGAAGAACTTCAAGAGAGATGTCTCCGTCAGCACCTCGACAGCTAGGTCGCGGGCTTTCTGAAGTTTTGATCCTGGACTCGACCCAGCGACAAGGAAATCCGTCTTCGAACTCACCGCGGAAACAACTTTGGCACCTTCAGATTCCAGAAGAACCTGGAGTTCATTTCTGGTAAAGCGAGACAGAGAGCCGGTGAGAACGAAGCGTAGCCCTTTGAGCCGTTCCGCCTCCGTCGCGGCCTGCGGCTCACGCACCCTGACTCGCCCATCAAGTAGACGATCGAGCATTGCCGCATTCCGCGGGTCTTGAAAATAGGCAACGATATGTCCTGCCATCACCTCTCCAACCCCATCCACTTCCCTAAAGTCGACTTGGTCGGCGCCGCGAATCGCTCCTAGGGATCCGAAATGTTTCGCCAAGGACTTCGCGACACTCACTCCCACTTCTGGAATGCCAAGCCCAACCAACAGACGATGCAATTCGATATGGGAGGCAAGCTTGATGCCCTCGATCAAGTTGTTCGCCGAGATCTCTCCAAATCCATCGAGACTCGTGAGATCATCGGCCTTCAGGTCAAAAAGCGCCGGCAGATCTTCAACGAGATTTCGATCCACCAGCAATCGAGCCGTCTCATCACCAAGGCCCTCGATGTCGAAGGCCTGCCGCGACCCGAGGTACGCCAGCCGTGCGGCGAACTGCGCCGGGCACCCAAACCCGTTCGGGCATACCGAGAACGGCCCACGCGAGACCAGGACGGTACCGCAAGAAGGACACTCAATTGGCATCTTGAACCTCTTTCCTCGGCGCCGGCCAGGTTCGGCGATGCGCTCCACAACCTGCGGTATCACATCTCCGGCGCGCTGAATGCGCACCCGATCTCCGACCCGCACATCTTTCCGGGCGACTTCTTCACGATTGTGAAGACTGGCTCGACTCACCGTAACCCCACCCAGTTCAACCGGTCGCATGATCGCCACCGGTGTGACCACTCCGGTGCGACCAACGCTGGCCAGAATCTCTAGAAGCCGGGTGGTCTCTTTGCGTGGCGGAAACTTGTAAGCAAATGCCCAGCGAGGATGGTGGCTTGTAGCGCCCAAAACAGCTCGCATGGCGACAGTGTTCAACTTGATGACGATTCCATCGATCTCATAGCCGAGGTCATCTCGAGCTGCCACCATTTCTTGATGATAGGCGATGATCTCATCAGTACTCGCCACTCGTTTCGAGAGGTCGTTGACCTTGAAGCCCCAATCGCGCAGTGTTTCGAGCGACTTCCATTGGCTTGCCAGGCGGAGCCCATCGGCAACGAGAATGTCGTACACGAAGATGTCCAGGGGGCGCTGCGCGGTAACGTGCGGATCGAGCTGCCGAAGAGCCCCCGCAGCTGCGTTGCGTGGATTGGCGAAAGGAGTCTTCCCCCGATGAATGAGCTCCTCGTTGATGCGTTGGAAGTCGTCCCAACGCATAATAATCTCGCCCCGAACCGCCAGGCGCGATGGCGACTGAACTGCGGAACTATCCCGAAGTCGCAAAGGAACGGCGGCAATTGTCCGAACGTTCGCGAGCACTCCCTCACCTCGCAAACCGTCTCCCCGCGTCGCAGCATTTACGAGTTTGCCATCCTCATAGACGAGTTCGATTGAAGCTCCGTCCAACTTTGGCTCCACTACATATTCAATGCTCCGCTCGCTTCCAAGGGTCTTACGAACACGCTGATCGAATCGAACGACCGCTTCAGCTGACGGGTCTGAGTTGAGGCTCAGCATCGGCG
>JAZFTL010000549.1:0-6340 GCA_036446675.1 Thermoanaerobaculia bacterium | reverse complement strand
TCACCTACCCCATCACCACCAAGATGCTGGCGGTGCCTTATGCCAAGGTGGTGCGCGGCTATTACTTCTTCGGGTTCTCCTTTGTCTACGTGATCTTCGACGACGGGACCGACCTCTATTGGGCGCGCTCGAGGGTATTGGAGTACCTATCGGGTCTGACCAGTGATCTGCCGCAGGGCGTTTCACCTCAACTCGGACCCGACGCTACCGGTGTGGGCTGGGCTTTCATGTACGTCCTCAACTCGGACGAGCGCTCACTGGCGGATCTGAGGAGCTACCAGGACTGGTACTTGAAGTATGGCCTGTCCTCAGTTGAAGGCGTCGCCGAAGTGGCCTCGATCGGCGGCTTTGTTCGCCAGTACCAGGTCGAAGTGGATCCGGTCCGCCTGCGGGCCTACAAGGTGTCGCTCCAGGCCGTGCGTCGGGCGATCCAGCGCTCGAATATCGATGTCGGTGGACGCCTGGTCGAAATGTCGGAACGCGAGTTCATGGTGCGGGGGCGCGGCTATATCAAGGAGATCAGGGATCTCGAGTTGGTCGCTCTGGGAAGCGGCCCGGGTGGTGTGCCGATTCTGCTCAAGGACGTCGCGAACATTACGATCGGGCCGGAGATCCGTCGCGGGTTGGTCGAGTGGAACGGCGAGGGCGAGACCGTAGGCGGCATAGTAGTCGTCCGCTGGGGCGCCGACACTCTGTCGACGATCGCCCGAGTCAAGGAGCGGTTGGCCGAGCTCAAAGCCGGGCTGCCCGACGACGTCGAGATCTCGGTGGCCTACGACCGCACGGGCCTCATCGAGCGCTCGGTCGAGACCTTAGCCCACACCCTGCTCGAGGAATCGATCGTCGTGGCGCTGGTCTGTCTCGTCTTTCTCTTTCATTTCCGCTCGGCCTTGGTCGCGATCATCTCGATTCCGGTCTCGATTCTCCTGGCCTTCGTGATCATGAAGTTTCAGGGGCTGGGGGCCAACATCATGTCGTTGGGCGGCATCGCCATCTCCATCGGCGTACTGGTAGATGCGGCGGTGATCATGGTCGAGAATGCCCATAAGCACTACGAGGAGTGGCGGGGGAAACGCTCGCATCTGGAGATCATCATGCGCTCGGCTCAAGAGGTCGGGCCGACACTGTTCTTCACCCTTCTGGTGATCACCGTCTCCTTCATGCCGATCTTCACCCTGGAAGGCCAGGAGGGGCGCCTCTTCAAACCCCTGGCGGTCACCAAGACATACGCCATTGCCATCTCCGCCATCTTGGCCGTGACGGTCATCCCGGTCCTCATGTTCTGGTTCGTGCGGGGTAAGATTTTCAGCGAGAAGCGGCACCCCGTTTCACGCCTACTGCGCTTTCTCTACACCCCGGTCCTCAATTGGGCCCTGCGGCGGCGCTGGGCGGTCATCGTCGCCATGCTGATCGTTCTCGTGCTGACGCTGGTGCCGCTCCGGAATATCGGCTCGGAGTTCATGCCGCCTCTCTGGGAGGGGGATCTGCTCTACATGCCGACGACTTTCCCCGGTATCTCGATCACCAAGGCCAGAGAGATCGCGCAACAGACCAGCAAGATCATCCGCTCCTTTCCGGAGGTAAAAACGGTATTCGCCAAGGTGGGTCGGGCTGAGACCGCGACCGACCCGGCGCCGATCTCGATGCTGGAGACGACGATTGCTTTGAAAGACCCGGAAGAGTGGCGGCCGGGTCTCACCAAGGAAGACCTGATCGCCGAGCTCGACGCGGCGATCCAAATTCCGGGGGTGACCAACGCCTGGACGATGCCGATCAAGACGCGTATCGACATGCTGTCGACGGGGATCAAAACGCCGGTCGGCATCAAAGTTGCCGGCCCCGACCTGACGGTGCTGGAACAGATCGCCAAAGATGTCGAGGCGGTAGTGAAACCGCTGCCCGGGACACTCTCCGCGTATGCCGAGAGAGTGATGGGAGGCAGCTACCTCGACTTCGACATCGATCGCGAGGCGATTTCCCGATTTGGGCTGACCGTTGGCGACGTGCAAGATGTCATCCAGTCCGCCGTCGGCGGCATGAACGTCTCTTGGACGGTCGAGGGACTCGAGCGCTATCCGATCAACGTGCGCTATCCGCGGGAGCTGCGCGACAATCCCGTCGCTCTGCGGGAAATCCTCGTGGCGGCACCCACCGGGGCGCAGGTACCGCTCGGACAACTGGCCGACATCCGGATTCGTCAGGGACCTCCCGGGATCAAAACGGAGAACACCCGGCCCAACGCCTGGGTCTACGTCGATCTGCGCGGCATCGACGTGGGTTCGTGGGTGAAGCGGGCGCAGCAGGAAGTAGCGGAGCAGATCGACCTACCCGCCGGCTACACGATTTTCTGGTCGGGCCAGTACGAGTACATGCAGCGTGCCAGGGCTCGAATGTTGTTGATCGTGCCGCTCACCCTAGCGCTGATCTTCTTGATCCTCTACTTCCATCTGAAGTCGATCGTCAAGACGGCGATCGTGCTGTCGGCGATCCCTTTCTCGCTGGTGGGCTCCGTCTGGCTCATTTCGATACTGGGGTACAACTGGTCGATCGCCGTTTGGGTGGGAATGATCGCCCTGGCCGGCCTGGCGGCAGAGACCGGCATCGTGATGTTACTCTATCTCGACATAGCTTATGAAGACTGGAAGCGCAAGGGCAGGATGGAGAGCTACGCCCATTTGGCTGAGGCGGTCGATCACGGCGCCGTGCAGCGCATCCGGCCGAAGATGATGACCGTCATGGCCATCCTCTTCTCACTCGTGCCGATTCTCTGGGCGACCGGAACCGGTGCCGACGTCATGCGGCGGATTGCGGCACCCATGGTCGGCGGCGTCTTGACTTCGTTTCTGGCGGAATTGCTGGTCTTTCCCGCTATCTACTTCATCTGGAGAGGAATCCAGCTGAAGGAGGGCCCGCTGTTCCCGGTCGGCGATCATGAGGAAGGGGAACGGGGAGCGCTCGAGCCTTGAGAGAAAAGTCGATGAAATTGATCAATGCGCCTGTCGGAACGACTCGAGTGGGAGCAATCGAGAAAGGCTTGGATTCAGCCGGATGGCGAGATCGGCAATCCTTCTCTTGGGCAGGCTCCTAACCACGAGCGGAGAACGGCGCTCTCGGAGGAATGAGAATGATGAATGAGCACGAAGAGCGGCACTCAGAAGGCGTGGATAGCAACACACTTCCGGAGAAGAACGGGGCACGCGGAGATGGTGCTCTCCACGACGAGTGCTGTCACCCAACGCAGCAGACCGCGGCGGCTGAGGCGCGGGCTCCTGCAGGCAGCACCGGAACCTACACTTGTCCGATGCATCCGGAAGTCGAACAGACAGGCGCAGGTGAATGTCCAAAGTGCGGTATGAGCTTGGAGCGTATGGCGGGTTTCGACGCATCGACACCCGCTCCCTGGACCTGCCCGATGCATCCGGAAATTGTGCGCGACCAGCCGGGCGACTGTCCGATCTGTGGGATGGGTCTCGAGTTGCAGACCGTGACGACGGAGGAAGAAGAGAACCCGGAGCTCATCAATATGACGAGACGGTTCTGGGTCGGCACTGTCCTGACATTCCCGCTGGTCATGATCGCCATGGCGGGAGCCTTTGGTGTGTCGTTCTTCCACCGCTTGGCGCCGGCGAGGACCCTCGGTCTAGTCGAGTTGGCCTTGGCAACTCCGGTCGTATTGTGGGGCGGCTGGCCGTTCTTTACCCGAGCCTGGAAATCGATTCTCCATCGAAGCCTGAACATGTTCACGTTGGTGGGCCTAGGTGTCGGTGTAGCATATTTGTATAGCTTGATTGCAGAGCTCATACCGGGGATCTTTCCGGATTCCTTTCGCGGTGCCGATGGCGAAGTGGCGGTCTACTTTGAGGCCGCGGCCGTGATTACAACCCTGGTACTGCTGGGCCAGGTTCTCGAATTGCGCGCCCGGAGCCGGACCGGAGCGGCGATCAAGGCATTGCTGGGGCTGGCGCCCAAGATGGCGCGGAAGATCTGGGAAGATGGGACAGAGGAGGACGTTCCCCTCGAGAAAATCCGGACGGGAGACCGGCTGCGCGTCCGCCCCGGGGAGAAGGTGCCGGTCGACGGAGTCGTCATCAGCGGCTCGAGTTCGGTGGATGAGTCGCTGGTTACCGGGGAGTCGATTCCGGTTGAAAAGGGGGCTGGTGACGCAGTGATCGGAGCGACCATCAACGGCACCGGGTCGCTGGTCATGCAGGCTGAGCGGGTCGGCGTAGACACCTTGCTGGCGCAGATTGTCCGCATGGTGGCGGAGGCGCAACGCAGCCGTGCGCCGATTCAGAAACTCGCCGACGTTGTGGCCGGGTATTTCGTTCCGGCGGTTGTCGCCGTCGCTGTCGTGACCTTCGTTGTCTGGGCATCGATCGGCCCCGAGCCGGCCATGGCATACGCCCTGATCAATGCGGTCGCGGTGTTGATTATCGCCTGCCCCTGTGCCCTGGGGCTCGCCACGCCAATGTCGATTATGGTGGCTATGGGCAAAGGTGCGACATCCGGCGTCCTCTTTCGGAACGCCGAAGCGATCGAAGTCTTGCGCAAGGTCGACACCCTCGTCGTCGACAAGACCGGCACTCTCACCATCGGCAAGCCGGAGCTGATGACCGTGTGGCCTACTGAAGACTGGGACGAGAGGGAACTGCTGCGCCTCGCCGCGAGCCTGGAGAGAAGCAGCGAACATCCGCTGGCGGCGTCGATCATAGCCGGCGCCCAAAAGCGGGGTCTTGACCTGGTCGAGGTATCGCGCTTTTCATCGGTTACCGGCAAAGGAGTTCTTGGCTACGTTGGAGAGCGGTACGTCGCACTGGGAAACCAGGCACTCCTTGAGCAGCTTGACGTCAATCCCGGCAATTTGGTCGAGAAGGCGGAGGAGTTGCGCGGTGAGGGTCAGACGGTCATGTTTGTCTGCGTGGACGGCAGTCCGGCCGGTCTGGTCGGCGTGGCGGATCCAATCAAGGAGACGACGCCGACGGCCATTGACCAGCTCCACCGCGAGGGGGTGCGGGTGGTCATGCTGACCGGAGACAGCCGGACGACGGCGGAGGCGGTGGCGCGATCGCTCGATATCGATGAAATTGCTGCCGAGGTACTACCCGACCAGAAGGCCGAGATTGTCAAACGCCTCCAAAGTGAGGGGCACGTAGTGGCGATGGCGGGTGATGGTGTGAACGACGCACCCGCTCTGGCGCAGGCCGAGGTGGGAATCGCCATGGGGACTGGGACCGATGTAGCGATGGAGAGTGCCGGGGTGACCCTGGTCAAGGGAGATCTGACCGGGATCGTACGCGCCAGGGTGCTGAGCCGGGCGACGATGCGGAATATCCGGCAGAACTTGTTTTTCGCCTTCGTCTACAACGCGCTTGGCGTGCCTCTTGCCGCCGGCGTACTGTACCCGGTGTTTGGTCTCTTGCTCAGCCCGATCATCGCTGCGGCGGCGATGAGTTTCAGCTCGGTATCCGTCATCGCAAACGCGCTACGGCTGAAGGCTGTTCGTCTGTGAGATCGCCGAAAAGAGTCGATATTTCTTGATTTGAGAAAGGAGCCGGCTATGAACAGCACATCAAAGATGGGACGCGATGCGAGCAAGACCCGAAGTAGGTGACCGATGGACACCTCCCGAAGGCCAAACAGAAAGCTGTTCCGGCTCTCTGTTATTGGCCTTGTCGCGGTCGCTTTCATTGCAACCAACATGTTTCTTCGAGAAGAGGAAAACGCGGTTGCGTCGCCCGGCGATCGCAGAGCGACCGGCAGGAGGACATAAGCATGGCTAAATCGGTGATAGTTGTAATCGGAGGGTTGGCCGCGGTCGGCGCGCTGTCGATTCTCGCAGCAATCGGCTTCGCTTTCAGTGGGGTGTCCGCTCAAGTGGAACCCACGGCCTTCGAGGTAAGGGTCGCCCGGACCGCCCGTCACTGGCTGATTCCCAGCGCTGCCCGAGCCCGCAGCAATCCCCTCCCGACCGGCGCGGAAGTGCTTGAGTCGAGCCTGAGGCATTGGGCGGACCACTGTGCCTCCTGTCACGGCAACGACGGCAGGGGCAATACGGCCGTCGGCCAAGGGCTCTATCCACGCGCACCGGACATGACCCTGCCGGCGACTCAGAAGCTTTCCGACGGAGAGTTGTATTGGATTGTCGAGAACGGCGTCAAACTGACCGGCATGCCCGCCTGGGGCGACAAATCCTCTCCCGGTGGGGACAGCGAAGAGAGCTGGGAACTCGTCCACTTTGTGCGCCATCTGCCTGATCTGTCACAGCAAGAACTGCAGGCAATGGCCCGCTTCAACCCCCTCAGCCGCGCCGAGTTTGAGCGAGAACTCGAGATCGAGCGCT
>JAZFTL010000548.1:0-5649 GCA_036446675.1 Thermoanaerobaculia bacterium | reverse complement strand
TGGCTACGGAGCCTCTCTTACCCATCGCCGGAGCCTTCCTTTGATAGACTGATCAATGTTTCAGGCGCATTTCAGACCGAGCCTTCCCCAATAATGAATCATCCAGGCTAGATAATGTCCGTTCGCTTTGCCCTCAACGGTGTCGGAAGTATCGGCCGCGCTCTGATTCGCATCGCTGCTACGAGAGCCGATCTCGAGTTGGTGGCAATTAACGATCTGGGTAGCGTCGATCAAATAGCCCGGCTCTTGGCGAGAGATACGTTGCATGGAAAGTTCCCAGGCGATGTGTCGGTTGAAGCGGGAATGCTGGTGATCGATGGAAGGCGGATAGCGGTGCAACAGCAGGCCGAGGCTGCCATGATCGACTGGTCGGATTCGGAGATCCGGGTGGTCGTGGACGCCACCGGCAAGTGCTCATCGAGGGAGCAGGCAAAAATCCATCTCAAAGAATCGGTCGAAAAGGTGCTGGTTTCGGCCAACGCTGCGGGCCTGGACTTGACGATTTGCATAGGGGTGAACCACCGAGCTTACGAGGCTGCCCGACATCATCTGCTCAGCGCGGCCTCCTGCACCACCAACTGTCTGGCGCCGATCGCTCACGTGCTGCACAACAGGTTCGGGCTCAAACGCGGTTTGTTGAACACCGTGCACAGCTACAATAATGATCAACACTTACTCGATTTTCCCCACCACGATCCGCGTCGAGCCCGCGCGGCGACGCTCAATATGATACCCACCACCACGAGCGCCATCGAAGCTCTCGGTCGCGTCATTCCGGAACTCAAAGGCCGCTTCGCCGGCTTCGCGGTGCGCGTGCCGACTCCCAATGTCTCCCTCATCGATCTGACCTTGGAGTTCGATCGGCCGGTCACGGTCGACGCTCTCAACAACAGCCTCCGTCAGGCTGCCGCTGAAGACCTCAAAGGCATTCTTGCGGTAACCGAGGAGGAGCTGGTCTCGTCCGATTTCATGGGCTCCACTTTTTCGGCCACCGTGGATTTGCCGTTAACTCAATCGGTAGACGATCGGTTATTTCGGATCGTGGCCTGGTATGACAACGAGTGGGGCCATGCCTCTCGCCTGGCGGATCTCCTCGAGTTGGTTGGACGAGCAGGGTGAGTCTTCCGCAATCGAATCAGCGCTTCGAACTCGAGTGCCTCGATCTCGCGACACTTCGAGGTGGCATCGTCCTGGTGCGCGTCGACTTCAACGTGCCGCTCGACCACGGTCGGGTGCTGGACGACACGCGGCTGCTGGCGGCTCTTCCAACCATAAGAGTTCTGAGCGACGCGGGATCGCGGGTCGTATTGCTTTCACATTGTGGCCGCCCTCGAGGTGTCGTCGATCTTCGCTTCAGCTTGAGACCGGCAGCCGAAAGGTTGGCTGAGATTCTCGATCACTCGGTCGCGTTCGCAACCGATTGTGTTGGAGCGGTCGCTCAGGAGTGTATTGCAACGCTGCGAGATGGAGACATTGCCGTCCTGGAGAATCTCCGTTTTCATCCCGGAGAGAAGAAGAATGACGCCGCCTTTAGCGAGATGCTGGCGCACTTGGGGGAGGCCTACGTCAATGACGCCTTCGGTATGGCCCACCGACCACACGCTTCCGTAGTGGGCTTGCCCTCGCTCTTTTCTCGTAAAGCGCTGGGCAGACTCATGGTGGGTGAGATCAAGAGTCTGAAGATGCTGCTCGAGGCGCCCGCTCATCCCTTTGCTGCGGTCGTCGGCGGAGCGAAAATCGAGGGCAAGGTAGACACTCTCGAGAATTTGTTGCCGCGGCTCGATATATTGATCCTGGGTGGCGGCATGGCGAATACTTTCCTGGCAGCCCAAGGTCATGAGATGAGAGAGTCGCTCGTGGAGAGAGATCGCCTCGAGCTTGCCACGGAGATTCTGCAAGCAGCTGCCGCACGTGATGTTAAGGTGATCTTGCCATCGGATCTGGTCGTAACGGACAGTCTCGAGAACCCGTCCAGAGTGCAGACCGTGGAAGTCGGCGAGGTGCCGGAAGGCACGATGGCGGTCGATATCGGAGAGGCTTCTTGCCGAGACATGGTAGCGGCTGTGAAATCGGCGGAGACGGTTTTTTGGAATGGTCCCATGGGGGTGTTTGAGATAGCGCCTTTTGACCGGGGTACGATGTCGGTCGCTGAAGCGGTAGGATCGAATCGCGGATTCTCAGTAATTGGTGGGGGCGAGACGGTCGCTGCTGCACGTCGAGCCGGAGTCATAGATCATATCGGTCATGTCTCAACAGGAGGCGGAGCCGCTCTTGAGTTCCTCGCAGGAGGAGTGCTGCCGGGTATTCAGGCCTTTGAAAGGTAGTCGCCAAGAATCATGAGTGAAGATGCCATAGTTAGATCGCGACGGCCGTTGATCGGCGGAAACTGGAAAATGAATATGCTGCGGCAGGACGCCGAGGCCTTCTGTCGGAGCTTTGCCTCTCAACTCGGTCCAGTCGCTTCCGAGGTCGTCCTCTTCCCTTCACCGACGCTGCTCTCTACCGTCGCTGCATGCTTAGCCGACAGTGAGGTCAAGTGCGGTGGACAGGATTTACATGCAGAGTCGAAAGGGGCATTTACCGGAGATGTCTCTGGTGCTCAGTTGGTGGATGCTGGATGCGAATGGGTTCTTTGCGGACACAGCGAGCGGCGGCGGGATCATGGGGAAGCCCCTCGGCTCGTTGGTGACAAGGCGAAGGCTGCGGAACTCAACGGATTGACTGCTTTGATCTGTGTCGGCGAAACAGAGGCCGAGCGCCGGGCGGGGAAAACATTGCACATATTGGAAGAACAGCTCAACGGGGCTTTGGCGAACCGGCCGGATCCTTTTGCGCTAGCATATGAGCCGGTGTGGGCGATAGGAACCGGGCAGACAGCTACTCCTGAGATCGCCCAAGAGGCACATCGATTTCTGCGAGAGGTTTTGGCGGATCTTATTGGAGCTGAGGCTGCTGCGGCTCGTCGAATCGTCTATGGCGGGTCGGCAAACCCCGACAATGCGGCCGAATTGATCGCCCAACCGGACATCGACGGCTTCCTCGTGGGGGGGGCAAGCCTTGACCCAGAGAAATTCTCAGCTATTATCCGTTGCTGCGGATGAAATGTCTTAGCCGCGGAGGTAAATAGATTTGATTCATGTTCTTTATACGATCCACATAGGTATCTCATTGTTCTTGATTCTTGTCGTGCTGCTGCAGCAGGGAAAGGGAGCGGATCTGTCCGTTTTTGGCGGCGGCGGCACTCAGGCGGCGTTCGGTGCGCGCGGCGCGGCTACCTTGCTGCATAAGCTCACAGTGTTCGCCTTTGTGGCGTTTATTCTTACGACCATCTTGATCGGATTTTCGACTGGAGGAGGTTCGAGTTCCGTGATGAGCTCAGTGGGCAGCGAGGAAGCCGCAGTCGAAGAGTCTGCTGAATTTCCGGTGGACCCATCCGTTGATGACTCTGTACCGGCCGATCCGATGGTCGGCTCATCTGGTGCAGGCGAAGCAACTGAACGACTCGGCGGAGCTTCTTCGAACGCTGGGTCAGTTATTGATCCTGAGCAGTCGGCGCCCTCAGAGAGTCCTGATTCCGAAGACGGTTAGCGACGCCGGGCGCTGTGGAGAAGGAACGCGAAAAGGTAGCGTTTGTGATGTTGGTCTTGAAGCCGAAGTGGCGGAATTGGTAGACGCGCACGCTTGAGGGGCGTGTGGGGTAACTCGTGCCGGTTCGAGTCCGGCCTTCGGCACCAGGTCGATTCTGGTTTGAGAAGCTACAATGGGCATTCGTTTACACGCCCACACAGGTTTACCACTTGCGGAATGAATAGAATCAAGTAACTTAAGAAACGAGATCATGGATACTCAACAGAGCACCTCACCCCCGAGTAAGCCGCCTGCAGCAGCACCTGAAGTGGAAGAAGCCCCTCGAGTCCTGCCATCGATCGAAGAGATTGGTGCCTGGATCGAGGGAGAAGATCTTCCCAGTCTATCGAATCTGTTTAACCTTCTCGTTCTCAAGCGGTTTGACGCTCTGGTGATGCAGATTCGAAAGGAGGAGCTGGTGCCCCAGCACTGGCAGGTTATCAGCGACCGCACGATAGCGGATGTCGAGGAATTCGAGCGGTTTGCGGAGGTCGGTAGGCTGCAGTCGAAATACCAGGATAGCGAGGTCGGGCAGCGTCGCATTGAAGTACTCAAAATCGTCTGGCTGGAACTTGCAGGTAAGCGGCCGAGTCTATGGACCGTTGCTGATCTCTTGGCCGGCATGCGCCGCATAATCGAGCAGGGATTGGAGGTCGACTACCACGATCTCCTCTGCGCCATTCGTGATGTTTGGACGGACCTCACCTATCCACATGGTCGCGAGCAGTTAGAAGTACTCTGGGCCCTCCTGGCATTCGTTCGACAGAAGACGAAAAAATAGGTTTCACCGAATCGTTCGAGGGAGTGGAAGCTATTTCTCTTTGCGGTCGGTTTGCCGCGTCGTCTACTCGACACTGGCTCGGCGAATAATCACCGGGTCAGTCGGCACATCCCGCATCCCGACTTGCCTGCCGGTGGGTACTTTGGCCATCTTATCGACGACATCCATGCCTTCGACGACGGCACCAAACACAGCGTAGCCCCATCCCTGATCAGTCTTGCTTGTATGATCCAGGGCGCGGTTGTCGACCAAGTTGATAAAGAACTGTGCGGTGGCGCTTTGCGGATCCGAGGTGCGGGCCATCGCTAACGTACCGCGAGAGTTCTTGAGTCCGTTGTCAGCCTCGTTGGCGATTGGATCTCGGGTGGGTTTCTTCTTCATGCCTTCCATAAAGCCCCCACCTTGGCACATGAAACCGTCGATAATCCGATGGAAAATCGTTCCGTCATAGAATCCGGAGCGGGTGTACTCGAGGAAGTTCGCGGCCGATGCCGGAGCCTTGTCTGCGTAGAGTTCGATGACGATGTCGCCCATGGAAGTCGCCAGGCGAACGCGAGGGTTCGAACCGCTCTCGGCGGTATGGACCGATCCAATCAGTGCAACTAAGCAGAAGATGGTTAGGATTCCCAGTTTCATAGAGTTCCTCTCTTGATGTGTAAGTCAGTTCATTTCTCGGACTGTTCTCTAGCGGTCACGCACTCTTTACAAGGGCATATCTGACGCAAAAACTCGAATCTGTAGATTCCGGTGGCATGCCCATCGGACCAGTGAATCGAGATAGCGTAGTTGCCGACGGGTTGAATTTCGCTTGCTGATACTGCGACGGATGGCTGGTGAAAATGTACTTGCAAATGGCCGTATCCCTGGCAACCGGCACAGGGACAATAACCTCGTAAATAATCATACGGATACTCGGCGGTGTGCCCGTCACTAAAAGTCAATCGGAGCCGTCCCTCCTCGGGCAGCCGGCGGACTTCGGTTAGATAGATTTCGTCCATTTATGCTCTAGGCTCTGTTTTGACGCCAGGGGATGCTAGCACCTTTTGTTGATCGCAAGACCAGCGATGGAAGCGCTCGCTTCTAGCAGTCCGTGGTGGAAGTCCAGGCAGTCGCGTTGCGTGCGCCATGGGGCCAAATGCATGGCGGCGCGAGAGAGACGATGCCGTAGCATCGTCGAGGAGGGCCAACGCAGCAGATGGCCCCATGCCGCCGCAACCCAAAGGGCGACAAGGGCTTACGGC
>JAZFTL010000547.1:0-3577 GCA_036446675.1 Thermoanaerobaculia bacterium | reverse complement strand
GCGGCTGCCGCATCTATCTTGCCGAGAGCGACTCCTTTTTTGAGATTCTTGCTGATTGTCCGGCGCGCTGACTGCAAGACCTCGGTTGAGATGTCGAAGAGATGAGTTTCGTATCCGGCGAGGGCAGCCACATGAGCGATGCCTCGACCCATTGTGCCGGCCCCGAGGACTGTGATGGCTCGCACTTCTTGTGAAGAGGTAGTTTGCATTTGTCGAGTCCGTTGATTTTAAGGTCGCGGCACAGCCAGGGCCTGATCGGGATCTCCAGCGATGAGCACAATTTTACCGAACTGGCGCCTCTGCTCTAGATAATCCTGGGCTTGTGGTGCTTCGATCAAGGGGAAAGTACGGTCGACGACGGGGCGTAGATCTTCTGCATCAAACAGCCTGAGCAAATGGCGTAGCTCCCCGAGGCTACCCATTGTAGAACCCAGTATGGAAAGACTCTTGAAGAAGATTGGTCGCAGATTCAAGGTCGCCTCAGCCCCACTGGTGGCGCCGCAGAGTACAACCCGGCCTCCCCAGGTGAGCAACTCCAGGCTCCTTTCGAAGGTCTCGCCACCGACATGATCAACGACGACTTCGACTCCTTTCTTACCGACAATCCCTCGAACCGCCTCGACAAAGTCGGTCGTCTGATAGTTGATAGCATGGGTTGCGCCAAGACTCCTAGCCTTCTCGAGCTTGGCGTCACTGCCCGCCGTTACGATGATTCTCCGCGCTCCGAGAACTCGCGCGACTTGGATGGCGGCGCTCGAGACTCCCGATCCCGCAGCATGAATCAAAACGTCCTCGAATCGCTGTAATGAGGCCCGCGAGACCAACATGTGCCAGGCGGTCAGAAAGGTGAGCGGAATGGCGGCGCTCTCAACGAAGCTGAGTCCTCTCGGATGCGGCAAGATATTTCGTCTTGGAACCGTGATGAATTCGGCGTATCCGCCATCCTGAGTCTCACCCAAGATGCCGAAATGTCTGCAGAGCATCTCTGCGCCGGCAAGGCATTTCTCGCAGACCCCGCATGCCAGCCCGGGGGCTAGTAGAACCGAATCGCCCGGGCGGCAGTCAGTGACTCCATTCCCAGTCTTTTCTACGAGTCCGGAGATCTCGCTACCCGGAACCAAGGGGAGTGGAAAGTTGTGACCTTCGACCCCGTTTCGAACCCAGAGGTCGAGATGGTTCAAGGCGCAGGCTCTGACCCGTACCAGCACTTCACCCGGCCCCGGAGGCCTTTGTCGGAGCTCTCCCCACTCTAGGGCGTCGCGGCCACCGTGGTGTTTGATCTGATATCCAAGCACGGTGTAATCTTAGCAACTGTCGTTCAACTCGACTAAACTTGTGACTTCAATTCTGCGAACGGAGGTTCCACTTGAAGTTGGCTCCCGAACTGACCTCGATTCTCATCACCCTTCTCGTCGGCCTTTCCAGCCTTGCGCAGGCGGATCAACGCTCTGCTGCAGGTGCGACGAGGACTTCCGTTGACTATGGAGAGTTGCCTCTGCTCCTGGACCTGAGAGACGATTTCGTAACAATTCGCTACACCCCAGGGTCGTTGGATCGCGCTGCAAGATTGCAGGTGGCTTTTCGCGATCTTGTAAAGAATTTGAGCCTCTGGACGAAGCAGCCGCGCGCTTCGATAGTCTATCTCCTCTCACGTGAAGAGTGGCTCAGGCTTGGAGTGGCATCGCCGTATGGATTTCCTGGAATCATGGCAGGTAATCGAGTCGTGCTGCCCGCTTGGGGGGACGCAGAAACCGCGAAGTCTTGGGGTGGATATTTAGGCGGCGTGCTGCCGAGCGTGAGTGAACGAGACTCGTTGCGGGGTACCCCGGACGCGGATGCGAGTCTGGTGGCCAGCCAATTGATCTCGGAGGTCGCGGTGGCGCGGGTTCACCTTTCCCAGTCAGGTATCGTTGGAACCGAGCCTTGGGTAGACCCCTTTGTAGCGCATCTGGCTGTAGTCAGCAGTTGGTCAAAGAACAAAGATCCCAGAAAGACCGCGGTGGCGAAGATCTATTCGAGGATTTCACAATCCGCTGGGGGTGCCGGCGCCTATTCGTTTTATGATTACGCTCCTGGCTTGCCTCCTGAGGCCTGGCTCTGGTACCAGGCTCAATTTTTTGAGGGCGCAGTGCGCTTGGAGCGTCGGCGAGGTTGGCCGGTGATCAAGTCGGTGATCAAGCGTGGCAGCAAGCGTGGCGGGACCCTGCGAGCCGAAGAATTGCTGGCGCGCTTTCCGGAATTGGTGACCTGGCAGCAGGAGGTTTTTAGCGATTGGAGATAGCTCTGAGAATCAAGGGAAGAAGTGAACGAAATTCATAGCGAATTCGGTTGCACAAGCGGATGTGAACCGCGGCCTTGCTTTGTTGGAGCCTATGTCGGAGAATCGGGCGCGGAGAATGAGTTTTGATCTATACTGATGGTCTCCACCGGCCCTGGGCCGGCGAATGGCGAAGGGAGGTTTTGCATGAAACGGTATCTGTGGATTTTGGCTGTTGTGGTCCTAGCTGCTACAGGTGCAGCGTGGGCGAGTAGCGTAAGTGTTACCGTATCGCAGTGGGCGACAGACCATGCGGGTGACGACAGTGGACTCGGTTTCAAATTAGGCCTGAGTGCTACTCCGAACGTTGATATTGAAGTGCGCGTCGCATTCTTCGACATGCTTCTCGCGGAAGGTCCGGAGGTGTTTGAGGTTGAGGCGTTTCCTGTCGAATTGGGACTTTCATATAACTTTCGGGTTAGTGACAAGGCGAATCCCTACGTTGGCGGAGGAGTCGGATACTACGAGCTGGACGCCAAGGGACCTGAGCTCCCAGGAGAGTTTGGATGGTACCTGGTCGGCGGAATCGATGTGCCGATCTCCAAGAATTGGCTGGTTTTTGCCGAAGGCCTCTACCGTCAGGTAGAAGCCCAAGCTGAGTCCGACGACTTGGGTCGTTCGCTGATCAAGCAGGAGTTGAATCTTTCAGGAGCAGCCTTCAACCTAGGTATCGGCATCCGGTGGTAGGTGGTTCGAAAAAGAGTCTTCTATGTTCGGCTCTCAATTGATCGAGAGCACAGTAGGTAGGTGGCACGAGTGGATTGTTGCGAGCGGCTCGTCTGCTCTGGTGCCGACCTCTTACTCGACAACTTCCATCCAGCCCCGCATGAGGCGGTCGTGCAGGCTGCATACATACTCGTATCTCCCGGGCTGGTAAGGGGCTCGAAATTCGATGGCTCCTGAACTACCATCTCCGGGTAGGATTTCTGTAAAAATCCCGAGTCTGTCGACCGCCCAGTCGTGCAGCATTCCCCTGTCTTTGTTGATAAGAGTCAATTTAGTGACCTGTCCCGCTCCTAGGTGCAAGACTGGATTCGGAACAGAGTCCCCTTCGAGGTAGAAGGCCATGTCTCGCGCCTCTAATCTGATCTCCAGAGGAGGAGCCTGACGCGAGTATCCCGCAATCGCCAGGGTGAGCCCCACGAGACAGAGGACAGGGATGATCCATCGTGCTGTTGTCTTTGTCATAGTATCTGACTCCTGATTCTCAGCCGATCAATAAGCCCGTTGTGTACATCAGTAGAAAGCCACTTACGAGTC
>JAZFTL010000546.1:0-6629 GCA_036446675.1 Thermoanaerobaculia bacterium | reverse complement strand
CAATCTCTTCGAGTAGGCGCAACCTATCGCCATCTTTCGAGATGGCGTGGCCGGTGAAACTCTCCAGCTCTCTGAGAGCCGAATTGATCAAACCTGGATCAGAAGTAAACGGCTGCCGCACATGCAGCGAGCGGTCGTACGAGACCAGCATGATTCGATCCTCACGATCCAGCTCGGTGCTGAGAAATTCGCGAAGACGTCTAAAGACCCTGTTTCGATTGAAGGGGCGGATATTAAAATTATCGACATAGACGATCAAATTAAGACGCTGGTCGCCATGAATTGAGGGCAGACCCTGCTCGACTCTAGTTTCGGGAGTGGCCCCCTCTGCTGCGTCGGTCGACGCCGCCTGATGTACCGACTTTCCCGACTCGAAAGCGAGAAAATTAGTGATTTCTACCGGTCGCTTATCTTCCAGAATGCGAAAATCTTCCGCCGTGAGCCCTTTGATCGGATTTCCTTTCTTATCCGTTACGTAGACATCGACTCCCACGACGTTAACGCTGACACTACCGAAAAACGTATCTTCTGTGGCAATATCCAGATCGTTGTTTTCAGCGTCCGTCGAAGTTTGCGCTACGGCCGGTCCAGAAATCGCGACAAAGAAAGCCAGTAAGTGGATCCATATGATACTGCCTTTCATTCTTCCTCCGACATCATTTCCAGCTAGTTGACCTCGATATCTACGCTCGCAGAAAGGATCCTACCACTGGCAACATCGTAGATCGCGATGATGGCTTGATGATCTACACGACGCATTTTCAACACTGTCTCATAGTTTCCGAATCCCTCGACTTGTGACCCCGCCGGCAACTCAATCGTGAGGGGCACGAGAGGAACATCAGAGCGCGAGCCACCTTCGTCAATGACCGCGATTCTGAGCTCGAGGGTAGCCACCTGAACAGTGTCAGACGGGATGAACGTGATCTCCTTGAGCGGAATCTTCAACGCAATGGGAACCTCCATTCGCCTCATCCCGGTACGGCGTGGACGACTCACCTTGACCTCGATCACACCCTGCCCCGTAGAACCTCCAAAGAGAAGCGCGCTCTCGACGGCCATCGTGACCTCGCTCTGTCGAGAACTGTCTACGTACCCTCGGCGTGAGCGGATCTTGAAGGAACCCTTGCGCAACCGGACTTGCAACTTATGATGCCGATCGTCCCAGTCCCGACTTGGGGTAAATCCCAGCCAGTAATACGATCGTGTGTCTTCGAATACAGCGTCCAACGCCGCCAAGCGGCCGGAGTTGAGTATGGCCCTGCCGCCGGTTTCGGCGGCCAGATAGCGCAAGGTACTGTGGAGCTCCTGCTCCCGAAAGAAGGACGACCCTGCTCGTTGGCCATTCTGACCTGAAGTGGTGGTGAAGAAATCAGCACCCGAGCGCGAGGCTTCACCTTGAAACGCCCCATCCAAGCCCGGAACATCGACCGGATAGAGGGTATACCCCAACAGATTTGCGGTGTCCGTGAGCGGCCTGAAAATTGAACTCCCCTGAGAGCCATATGAGGCCGACATAAATCGCAAACCGTCATTCAACAGAAAGCCCGCCGGCAAGAAGGGCCAGCCACCCGACAACAGGATCATAACCTTGCGACCTGGGGGTTGCGCGAAGCTTCTTAGAGTCACCGCTGCGGCAGCGACGGTGTTTTCCAGTTGGCGCGCTAAGCGCGTAACATAGTAACGTTCATTCGGGTCCAGAAAGGCTCGAAAAACTTCCTCTGCGGTCCGTTCACCATCGAAGATCTGACTGCTGAATCGAGTCGCCTTTTCCAAATCGAACTGACGTCGCTCGATGAGCCTTTCCAGACCATGACTTGGACGACCGGCAGCCTTCTTCAATGCACGTTGGAGGTCACGTGTGGAGTTCGTCCAAGTTGTCAGCATCTCGAGACGCTTGCCGTCGAAGGCCACGATCGCCATGCGGTCGTCGACCCCAACGAGAGACACACTGTCCTCCAGCGCCCGCAGCACCTTGGCCCGATCTCGGCTGATCGAGAAATAGTCGTCGATAAAAACCAAGTAACTGGTACCGACATGTGCTCCGGGTTCAACCGCCCCAATCCCAGGGAGCGCGCCTTCGCGCCGAGCGCTGCGTTTTAGTGCGACCCCGCCTTGAATTTCGCTGAAATATTCGACAGGAATGTCCTGACCGTCAACGGACAATATGAAGTCATCGACATCGAGACCGCGCACGGGAATTCCGTCCCTATCTGTCACAACAACCTCTAAGTTGACCACCCGAACGTCGATGACTTCTCCGAAAATCCCTGGAAACTCGTTCGAATCAGCTTCCTGTCCAACGGCGACTGCAGCAGAATTGACCAGCAGGGCGCCTAGCAGTGCTCTACATAAAGTGCTTTTCATGGATCACCTCTTTACCTTGATTCGGACGGTCGACTCGATCAGCTGACCGGCGAGTGAGCCTTTTCGGCTGCAAGACCTATGCCGCGTCCGGTAGGATTCGGCAGAGGGACGGTAAGCTAATCCACTACGTTGCGACAAGACCCCTCGGATCATTGTTCACTGCCGACATTGCACTCAACAGATGCCTGACGATTCGTCGACCGTGAACTCTAGAATTTTCGATGAAGATTCGATCGGTGCGGCGTCCAGCTTGCAAAGTACCCGCAATGTAGAGTCCCGGAATATTGGACTCGCAGGTCTCCGGATTGAATTGCGGCACCAGCGTCAACGGATCGACCTCGATGCCGGCGGCAGCTTGGAGCTTCACGTCCGGTTCGTATCCAATGAGAACATATGCTGCAGCGGCAGCCAGCACTTCTTCGCCGCCTGGCCCATTGATCACGACACCATCTGGCCCGAACTCCTTGACACGACTGGTAAAACGGGCACCGATCGCACTCTCCTCGATACGGTTTTCAACATCCGGCTTGACCCAATACTTGATCGATTGCTTCAGTTCAGGTCCACGATGCACGATGGTCACACGAGCTCCGTTGCGATGCAAATCGAGGGCCGTTTCTGCCGCCGAATTGCCCCCGCCCACGATCACGACGTTCTCGCTGAAGTGCGGATAGGCGTCGCGGTATTTCGAGTGCACCCAGGGGCGATCTTCCCCTGGAACGCCTAGCGTCCGAGGATTGTGGAAGTATCCGGTAGCCAACGCCACAGCCCGAGACCATCGCGAGACTTCCGACTTGCCTCTCCTCGTAACCACCAAGAACGAGCCCTCTCGTTTCTCGATAGAAAGCACTTCCTCATGCAGCGCCAATGCTAGTTCATAGTGCTGGGCTACGGCCCTGTAATACGCGGCAGCCTGCCGACGATCGGGCTTGTCCTCGGGAATTGCAAAAGGAATATCGCCGATTTCCAGCAGGTCGCGGGTCGTAAAGAAGGTCATGTAGGTTGGGAAGTCGATGAGATTGGCAGTCAGGGCACCACGATCTACCAGCAGCGGCTTGATGCCGGCCTGTATGGCCGCCGCACCAATCGCAATCCCCGTGGGACCAGCTCCGACAACTATGAGATCTGCAGTCAACTGTTTCACGAGGCTTTCTCGCCGGAAAGAGCGTCCATCCGGTAAAGGTGATCGATTGGCCCCGAACCCTGCCCCAAGGGGACTGCAGCCTCGATCGCCCCCGTCGTATATTCGATTGCCGCATCGACTGCATACTCAATATCCGCTCCCATCCCGAGCTGCGCCGCAATGGCAGCTGACACTGTACAGCCCGTACCGTGCGTGGAAGTCGTGTTTATTCTATGGTGAACGAATCTGACTAGGCCCCTCTTGGTAACGAGAAGATCACGGATCTCACTTCCAGCGGCGTGCCCGCCCTTGAGCAGAACCGACCCGCACTCTTCGGCCAGCCGCTCGGCGACGGCCTCGCGCTCACTCTCAGTCCCAATCGGCATCCCCGTGAGTCGCGCCGCTTCCGGAAGATTCGGCGTGACGATCGTAGCCAATGGAATAAGGACTTCTCGAAGGCTTTCCACGGCTTCGTCTTCCAGAAGCTGTGCCCCGCTTTTGGAGATCATCACTGTATCCAGAACAATCGGCGGTCCGCAATGTCTGCCCAAGGCTTCGGCAACCGCCTCGACAATCGAACGATCGAATAACATCCCAATCTTTACTGCGTCGACTCCGATATCGTCGAAGACCACATCGATTTGCTGAGTCACCAGCCGCGGTGGGACGGGATGAACCCCAAAAACGCCCAGCGTATTCTGAGCGGTAACCGCGGTAACGACGCTCATCCCGTACACCCGATGCGCTGCGAATGTCTTGAGGTCTGCCTGAATCCCAGCGCCGCCGCTGCAATCGGACCCGGCGATGGTCAATACTCGGGGCGAGAGGGGCGACATTGCAGCTCAGTTCCAAGGCGATTAGAGATCGGAACGGGAGTCGATCGCGGGCCGATACCGCCACCACAAGAACCACAAAACTGCTACTACAGCAAGGCTCAGGACTTGCGCCAAAGTAATTGATCCGAGCATGCGGTCGTCTTTCGCCCGAAGAAACTCAACCCCGAATCTCTCGAACGCCAATAGAGAAAGGACAACCATCGATGTCGTACCCGCCGCAACCCTGCGTCGAACCATCATCAACCCGAGGACTCCGATGAAAAGAGCCGCCGCCGTTTCGTAAAGCTGAGTTGGGTGGACCGGAATAAGAGTCTCGGCGGGAACATCGAACGGCACCTGGGCTCCATATTCTCGGCGCATGAAGCCGGCCGTCGTAGGCCCAGGTAAACCGAAGGGAAATTTTACACCCCACGGCAAGGCGGTGGGCATACCATAGTCATCACCTACCAGGAAACAGCCGATACGGCCAATTGCGTAGCCAATCGCCAGAGCCGGCGTTGCCGCATCCACCGCTTTCCAGCTTACCAACCTACGCCGCCGAATTACCCACAGAACCGCGCCGGCTCCGCCAATAAATCCGCCGTACCAAACCAACCCGAATCGATCGAACAGGAGCCGCCAGTCGCTATAGAGAATCGCGTAGTAAATCTTTGCACCCGCAATGCCTCCAAGGCCGGCACCCAGAACTATCGCGCTGGCGTCCTCTGTGTCACCAACATCAAGCCATTGAAAACCCCACCTCAAAATGGCGTATGCAAACAGAAATGCACCAGCCATCGCAATGCCGAATGGGCTCAGAGTGAGGGGACCAATATCGACAAAGTTCTCAAGCATGAGTCGCTAGCCTGGTATCAGAAGAAGTCTGCGAGGAGAGGTGCATACATTCCTAAGCGGTAAGCTCGGCCGTATCGTAGCACTTCCGTTTGGTCGATCAAGACCGGTCGTTGAGACTCCAGTCGTAATCAAGATATCGGACCTTTGGCCGTTTGGCTCGCAGCTCACGACTGAGCTCGTGGGGTAGGTGCTGCACTACCCAATCGACGACTCCACCCCGAGCAAAGAACGCTACGACAGTACTCCCTCCGGTAAAGTCGCCTGCGTACCACTTGAAGATCGAAGAGAGCCAGAGCGTGTTCGTGGTTTCATCAAACCGCATTCCCTTGTTCCGGTCGTCGAGGAACGAGGCGACCGCCGCCGCCAACTGTGGCTCGAGGGTCGCCGCTTCAAAGGGTTGCGATTGCAGATCGGGACAGCTCTCGGAAGCACACACCACAGCGAAGTGGACTCTGGCGCCGCCAAGATCTCGGCAACGCGACTCGATGGCATTCAAGGTCAAGTCTTCACCTGCGATTGGATAGGTGATCTCGTCGAACACGCCATCAATATCCTTGACGGAGTCGATCTTTGGATAGCGTTGAATCACCTGGTGGACCACAACCGCATTGTAAGCGTTGATCCAAAACGCCAATGCTGCGTCGTCGGACCAGCCCTCCACCGTCTGGGATGACAGCTCTGTCAAGTACGCATTCAGTTCGGCAGGATCAGCGGCCAGGCCGCCGTAGTCCATACCGCCCTCACGGTGATGTTTCTCGAGTACTGTCGCCCAGGTTCTATGCAAGGACGCCGGAGCGGGAACATCTCCTGGCTGAAAATTGCCTTCGCTCCTCTGACAGGCGAGAGCCAGCAGGCTCAACACTGTCAAAAACGTCGTAGACTTCTTCGTGATCGCCAATGGATACCTCCGGTCTAAGCTATTCGCAGGCGCTCTACGACACCAAATTCGGCGGAGAAAGCGACAGCTCCTGGCTGACTATACGACACAAGTTCTTCGTTGGTCTTGAGTCTTGGATCGCTCTCCTGCGCTCCGATCAGGCCCAGCTGAGAGCCTGTGAATATTTCCATATGCTGCTGCGGGCACCACCAAGAGCGCCCAGCTGCGTTTCGAAAGCTCGAAATAGCCAGCTATTCCTTCACTTCCGCGCCTTGCTGGGTACTCTCGGTAGCACCCTCGCGACGAATCTGGAAAAATTCATAGGCTCTGAGTCCAAATTTATCCACGACTCAGTCTCCCACTCTCACCTCGAGCCGCAACTCGACCCTCTTCTGCGTGATACGGCTCTGCAGCGACATAGAGTAAAATGCTGCTTCGAATGATCACCAAATTGACCCGAGAGCGCTTTGAATCGTTTTCGAAGCTGGTTCAGGACTGCGACAGCGGCGGTCGCTGGCTGATTCTCACCCATGACAACCCTGACCCCGATTCCATTGCCGCCGCGGCCGCCTTGAGCAAGATTTTGCGCCAG
>JAZFTL010000545.1:0-2555 GCA_036446675.1 Thermoanaerobaculia bacterium | reverse complement strand
CCGGTCCTTCTCCAGCGCCTCCAAGATGATCCGCTCCAACTCTGTTGGGATCTCTGGATTGATCTGCGAGGGAGACCGGGGAGTCTCCGCCAGTAGGCTCTTGAAGATCTCCGCCGAACTCTTCCCTGGGAAGGGTAGTCTGCCCGTTGCCATCTCATAGAGCACCACCCCGAGAGCAAATAGATCCGTCCGGGCATCCAGGCTCTCCGCGCGCGCCTGCTCTGGCGACATATAGGCCACTGTTCCCATGGCCGCACCCGGCTGGGTCAGCTGGGCTTCCAGGGTCGCTGTCTGGAGCTCTGTACTGTCGGTGTCGCCCCAGAACTTGGTGGTCACCTTCGCCAAGCCGAAATCAAGCACTTTCGCCTGACCTCGGTTGGTAACAAAAAGATTCGCCGGCTTGATGTCTCGATGAACGATCCCCTGGCCGTGGGCGGCCTCCAAGGCATCGGCAATCTCGGAGCCCAAGCGCAAGACCTGGTCAATGGGCATCGCCTTGCCGCCGATCCGGTGCTTCAGGGTCTGCCCTTGCAGTAACTCCATGGCGATGTAGGGCTTGCCCTCGTGCTCGCCTAGGTCGTGGATCGTGCAGATGTGGGGGTGATTCAAAGACGAGGCCGCCCGCGCCTCCCGCCGAAACCGCTCCAGCAACCCGGAGTCTCGGGTCATCTCTTCGGGGAGAAACTTTATCGCCACTCGACGACCCAAGTTGGTGTCCTCCGCCTCATACACCACCCCCATCCCACCCTCGCCGAGGTGTTTCTCAATGCGGTACTGAGCTATCGTCTTGCCGATCATTGTATCTGCGGGGATTCTACATGCTGAAGGGGCTCAACGGGCAGCTCAGCAGAAGCACTTCCGCGGCAAAATGACCCTCCGGCAGTCAGGTACGCTGCGGGCAAGTCCCGTCCTGGTCCTCAATACCAACCTCCATGAGAATTAGGTAGGTATCGCTGCCTTCGGCACTCCCTTAGAGTTCCTTGAGGAGATCGTGTCTCGAGACTGCTTTGTGCTTGGCAACGCTGCGGAGGATCGCACTCAGAGTTCCGATCCTTAGAGCCTTATGAACGGGAACTACGAGGCGTTGATGTGAGGGATGGTCGGTCTCGAGTACGACATGGCTGCCGACTTGACCGGTGCGACGATAGTCCCAAGCACGGCAAAGCACTCGGATGAGCTGCTCGCCGCTGAGGTCGCGAGGCAGCTTCATCCAGTGGCTAGAACCTCGTCGCGAACGAGGTGGAGCCGGATGGTTGTTGGCTTTGCTGATCCCTCATGGAAGAAGGCGGCCACGGCTTCTTGCACGTTGGCCCGGAGTTCCTCCCAGCCGTCGGCCTGTGTAAAAATGGGCTCGGTCATACACTCGGCGACGAAGCCGCCATCTGATTCTTGCGCCACTTCAAAGATGAGCTCGTCCATAGCAGATTGAGTCTAACAGACAGGCGGCATGCCGCTGTCGGCTGCCGCCTGCCGAGGCATGTCGATTTAGGGAACAGCTGGTCGATCTAGGGAGCAGGCGGCGAGAGGGGTCAAGGAGCGGGCGGCTTCGCGATAGACAGAGCTGGTGTCAGCAGGTGCGATAGAATCAGCCTTTAGTTCACAAAGGTAGTAGGTCAAGCTGGGATGTTCACTCGGAATCCATCGGTCTATCCGTTAGTCAAGGTTAGCTACTGGCTACGCATCACGACCTATCCGATCATCGCTCTGGTTGTGGTCTCCACCTGGAAAGACCCACCGATGGCTGCAGTCGTCGGCGTTCTGGCGATTGCCGCGGTTTGGCCACAGCTGGCGAGTCTGTACGGTACCTACAGCAGTAACAGTAGACAAGCCGCCTTTACGGCTTTTTATGTGGATTCGATCCTCGTCGGCCTCTTTCTACCTCTAACCTCCTATGGCTTGCTGCCGGGCTCTACGCTCCTGGTCATGTTCGTTGGCTGGTGCATGGTGGTAGGGGGAGCGCGTTTTATCTTGCAATGCGCCATCTTTTTTCTGATCGCTGCAGCGCTGCCTTTGAAGTTCGTCGCTTTCGAGCCGATGTCTCCGCCCGGAAACTGGACGTTCATCCTCTGTGGACTGTTTTTCGCTTTCAGCGTCTGGGTCACTTCATATCTAGTTAATTCCACGACAAAGAAGTTCATCGCGACCCGAAATGACCTACGCACCAGGAGTGAAGAGTTGCGTCAGGCCAAAGCCGAAGCCGAAGCGGCGAACCGATCCAAGAGCCGCTTTCTGGCCAGCATGAGTCACGAGCTGCGCACCCCGATGAACGCCATCATCGGCTACAGTGAGCTTCTGCTTGAGGACACCGAAGATGAGGGTCTCAAAGAGGTAGCAGGCGATCTCAGCAAGATCAGGGCCGCCGGCAAGCACCTGCTCGCGCTCATCAACGACGTCCTCGATCTCTCCAAGATCGAAGCCGGCATGATGACGTTGTTCATCGAGGAGATCGATCTTCCACAGTTGCTTCAGGAGGTGGGCACTACCGTGCAACCCTTGGTAGAGAAGAACGACAACCGCCTCCAAGTCGAGGTTGCTCCCGACTTGGGCAGCATGCG
>JAZFTL010000544.1:0-4270 GCA_036446675.1 Thermoanaerobaculia bacterium | reverse complement strand
TTGCTGCCCCCCTCTGAACCAAAAAAACAGGCCGATAGCGATCACCATAGCGGCGCTCGCGGCGATTGCGACAGTCCTCTTTTTCTGGGGAAGCGATGCGAGATCGACGGGCTCGTACTCTTCGGACTCCTCTGAGCTCTCCCTCGAATCCGCGCCGGCTTCGACTTGAGACTCACTTTCATACAACCTGGTTTTAGCAGAGCTTTCGGCGCCTTTCCGCGAGGCGTCGTCGGTCTCCTCGTCGACAACCGGTGAAGATGGTGCGGCAGTTTGCTCTGCAGCGCGTCCAGTTTCTGCAGCGGTTGGTTTGGGCGACTCTATCGCCGGAGTCGACTGCGCCGCAGGTGTAGTCGCGGGTGTCGATTTCGCAGTTTCAGGATGCTCAACTTCCGACAGGACTCCGGCGAGCTGGTCTTCGATTTCCTGGTCTAGGTTCTTGAAGGTTTCGACTTGCGACATCGAGACCGAAGCGGAAGACACTTCCTCTGCAACTTGCAATGCTTGGGTCATTGCCCGATTCAAGCGATCTTCGAGATCGCCCAAAGGTGGAGGAGAGTCGTCCTTGGCGCCGGGGCTCTTGACTTCCGGGGCTGCCACTATCTCTGGCGCGACCGTGTCGGCGGGCTCTGGCGGTTGAGCCGATACGGGTGCCCGGACGGTCGGTTCTTGTGTAGGAATTGCGCTGTCTACAGGTTGCTTGCTCTTTGGAGCTACTGTGGCTTGCGCCGCAGCCGGCTCCTCTTCGTCGAGTTCGTCTAAGATGCCGCCGAAAATCTGCTGGGCGTTCAAGACCTCGCCGCGCACTGTACTTCGTCCGCTCCCGGACCTGCGTGGGGTTGACAGCCTGCGGGTTGCCAGCTCAATGAGGTCTTTGGCGGTAAATGGCCGCTGCAGGATTTCGTCGGCCTCCGGGACGCTGTCTAGGTCAGTCATATCGGCAGAGCCACCGGGTGAGATGACGACCGCGCCCGGTCCGCCGTTTCCCAGGGAGAAGCTCTTGAGTAGCGAGGGGGCGTCGGCGAGAGCTCCGTCCACGAGAACGAAATTCGGAGCATGCTCCGCTGCTGAGCGCAGCGCTTCGCCGGCGTTCTTGGCCATATTCACGTGCCAGCCTTGGCTGGAAAGAGCGTTGCGGATACCGTCGCCATCGGCGCTATTATCTTGCACGAAGAGTATCGTTGGCATTACTGCTCTCCTAGGAGAAAGAATATCTAATGCTAGCACATTCCCGTATGACATAAGTCATCGGGAATGTAGGGCTGACTCCGGTGTTTCGTCAGCCTGAGTGACTACAACTCGTCCCGAGATCCAGGAAGAGTTGTTGCACTTCCCGGCGAGGCGGGCCTCAGCGAAGTCATCGGCACAGCATCACTCAACTTCCACTGAGAGAAACCAGCGGGGCGATGCCTGTAGCATGGACGAGGGGCGCCGGACCACTGTTTCCAGTGGCCGGCGCAAACTGCGGATTGCTGGTGATCTGATGGGAAAGTTTAATCTTGGAGAATCCAAGATTCGGTTGGAATAATGATCGACTCTAGATTCAATGCAGCTCTGAGAATATCTACGTGGTATTGGTAAGTTTGGTGCCGGTTCATGGTTCTCTCCCGTCTACTCGCCTCCCGAGGCTGCAGGAGGAGCACGTTTCTTCAATACCTATCCCTAATGAAAGGAATGGTAACATATTTCTTAAGACGGTTCAAGCGCTGCGCGACGTACTCGAAGTATGCGGTTAGCCTCGAAACGAGTGTATGAGGATCTTGGGAAACAGCAGGAAGCTGGGATTGGCCTCCAGTCGAACCATCGACCGGGCTGCCCGATGGGCGTTGCGGTGGGTGACGAACCACGGAGGCTTGGGCGGCAGCGCGGTGCGAAAGGGCCCATAGATGACGGTCTTGAGCGGTCGGTCGAAGAGCAGGGTGTTGTGCACGAATCCGATGCCGCTGCCGATGTCGTCGATCGAGTGGCCTGGGAAAGCACCCCAAGGAGTGCAGCCGAGCGTGTAACCCACCGCCGGCCACTGATTGATCGCCACCGTGCCGTAGCGGAGGGCGGCGACAGCTTGTTGAAAAGCTTCAGGCTCGGCTCTCCGGGTCTTCGAGTCGATAATGAGTCCGGCGTTGAGGGTTCCTGCGAGTGTTTCGTTACAGAACTTCACGGTTCGGCCAAGAAAGTCTGGGGTCGAACCTCCACCGAGGCTGAGGATCCCTGCAATCGCACAGAACGATTCGGTCGCGAAGGCGAGCTGGTCGTTGGGTTCGGCGCGTAGATCTGTAATGAGTGTTGGCGGGATAGATCCGGCTTTTTTGGCCCCGAGGATCTCGGCGCCGGGATACGCCTCGAGGAAGCGCTCGTATCTGGATTCTGCCCCAGGATAGTAAGCAGGCCTCGGCGGCAAGGAAAGTAGCACTCGGCGCAGCTCGGCGAGAAAGTCTTCTCGTTGAGGCCAGTCCTCGCTGAGGATCAGCACCTTTGTGGCATTGCAGTTAAAGCCACCGTTCTGGGTCATCTGGGTCGCAATATTTTCGGCGTGGTAGCGCAGGTCGCCGGAGCTCCACCGCCCTGGAACCAGTATGATCGGGCTGACGTTGCCCAGTTCGCTGGTGATGCGTTTCTGCAAGAGCGGATGATTACGCGCTCTTCGCTCGTCGCCTTCAGAACCTGGCCCAAAGACGATCAAGTTGTGGGTGGCTTGGCTGCCGGTGATGTGGACTTCATCGATACCGGAGTGATGACACAGATACTGGCCGGTCTCGGCATCACCTAGGGCAGTAGCCAAGAACCCGTCTGCAATGAGAGCAGCAAACGCCTCTTCCACAAAGGGCGCCAAATAATCGTTGACCGGGTTGAATTTCAACAGGGTAACGTGCCCCTCGAGAAACAGTTTGTGAATCGTATCGAGCGGCGCGATGCTCGCCACATTTCCGGCTGCCAGTACGAGAGCGAGTTTTCCTGCGGATGGAGGGCGCCGGTAGAGAGCTCCGATATGAGCCGCGAGGTTCTCAGCCGTGACTTCCGGCTGCATCCACACCTCGGCGCGGTAACCCTGAAAGAGCAGACGATCGAAGCGGCGTAGGGGGAAAACTTTGACGGCCAAATGACCGTCGTCGAGCCTTCTCAGGCTGCTGGACGGAATCGAGACTCTACCGTTTCTGTCGATCTGTTTCAGACTCTCCATCAACAGCCTGACGACGCGGAGTTGGGTATAGGGTCCACTGAGCCACGCCTCTCCAGCGACAGCTGAGTCGAAGTCGAGGCCCTGGGCGCGCACCGTCGTTGCGACCTGCTCGGTCGCCACCCGCGCGGTGCCGTCGATGACCGACTGCAGGTACTCGATCTTCCGGCGCAGGGGAATCTCCAGCCAGCGCTGTCGATTGGAACGCAGGAGGGCGATCTTGGCGTCGAGTTCAGCAGTATGTTCAGCTTTCATCATCTCGGAAATGCCTCCTAACGAGTAGGGATGGTACAAGTCACTCGGTATTTTGTCCAAGAGGATCTAGCATTCTTCAGCTTCGCGCCTCACGCAGCCAAGGCAGCACTCAATCATAGCGACTAGAATAGTCCAGCTGTATCGTGATGGGGGTTGGCGGGCTGCTTATTAACGATTATTGTGTGGTGTCGTTTGCTGGGAATCGGTACTGTTGAAGGTGCTAATGCCGAGGGTGATCTCGAAAAAGGACGAAGAAAAGCTATGGGAAAAATCGACGCGAATAATTGCCGCCCGGGAACGAAGCTTCTTCACGGAGGCGAGCTCTATTCCGTAGTGGCGCGAGCCCATCACAAGCCCGGTAAGGGGGGGGCCTTCGTCAAGTTCAAACTCAAGGGGATTATCTCCGGCAAAGTCATCGATCATACGGTGCGAGCCGGCACCAAAATGGAACAGGCCGATGTTACGACGGAGGCCATGCAGTATCTCTACCGCGAGGGCGACAACTTCGTCTTCATGGATATGAAGACCTACGAGCAGCTGGAGATAACCGAAGAGTTGCTCGGAGACGCTGCTAGTTTTCTAACCGAAAACACCGAAGCGGGAGTGACGATGTACGAAGGCAAAGCGATCGGTGTCCAGCTTCCTCAGAAAATGGTCTTCGAGGTGACCGACACAATTGACAACCCTGCCAAGGGGAACACTGCGACCAACACCACCAAGGAAGCAACTTTGAGCACGGGTCTGGTTGTTCAGGTACCGCTTTTTATCAAGATCGGTGATCGAGTGCGGCTTTTGACCGAAGACGGCAGCTATCTCGAACGCGCCTAGGAGCCTCTCCGAGTA
>JAZFTL010000543.1:0-6235 GCA_036446675.1 Thermoanaerobaculia bacterium | reverse complement strand
GAGACTCCACAGACATCCGCGAGTGCAACACTCTTTCGACGGCGGCCTCACCACTCCTGTCAGCCCTCATCGCCCCGTACTCGGTAGTCGAAAAATCGCGAGACTGCCTCCAGCGAACTCTGCTGCAGCAAGCTCGAGTGCCATATGTACTGGACGCATACAACGGTTGCATTGGGTGTCAGACACTTGTTAGAGTACGTCTGTGAGCAATTACCGATTCGGCTGCGTCTGTTGTCCTGAATCCAGGAGAGGGTTTACGGACTAGCTGTCGGAACTAAGAAGAAAGATTTTGTAGCCCTCGTTGCTTTCAACGGGGGCTTTTTCTTTTTGTGGAAGAAAAGGAGTCGAGACCATGGACAACTCATACTTCGAAACCGATTTCGTCGTCTTATTTGAGCACCCGGAGTGGCAGAAGCCCCTCTTCGATGCTCTCAGCCGCCGTCAGGTCAATTTTGAGTCGATCGACTTGAAGACTGCCACCTTCGGAACCGATGACTTCCCAATCGCGCCGCTCTATTTCAATCAAGCCAGCCCCAGTGCCTACGTGCGCGGCAACGCGCGGGCGGTCCCCTTTGCCCTAGCGCAACTGGAGCACCTCGAATCGCGCGGTGCCCGAGTCCTCAATGGCTCAGCTGCCTTTCGCCTCGAGCTCAGCAAGCTCGCTCAGATATCGCTAATACGTAATCTCGGTATTAGTCATCCTAAGACCTTGGCCTTCAATGACGTCAAGGCGCTGCGCCAGCGAGCTCACGAGATCGGCTTTCCCGCAATCCTCAAGCCGAATCAGGGCGGCAGCGGAGCCCGCATGTTTCGCGTGGAGTCACTCGACGACGTGGCTCGGCTGCTTGATCTTCAACCCGAACTCTGGCTGCCCGATAACCTGTTGCTATTGCAAGAGTACCTACCACACAGTCCTTCAGAAGAGGGAATCGTGCGGCTCGAGTTCATCGAGGGGGAGCTACTCTATGCGATGCGGGTAGTATCGGATGGAGCCTTCAACCTCTGTCCGTCGGAAACTTGTAATTCTTCAGATCAACGAGCCTCTGCGCCGGAATTCTTCGCCTACCATCAAGTGCCCGAAGCCGCTGTAGAAACGGGTCGACGACTGTTCGAAGCCGCCGGACTCGATATTGGTTCCGTGGAATACCTGGAGACAACCGATGGTCGCCGTGTCTTTTACGACATCAACGCCAACTCGAACCTGCGCCCATCGGTAGCCTGGGAATTCGGATTTGATCCCTTCGAGAGAGTTGCCGAGTTCCTCATCGCGGCGATCGAAGAGTCCGAAAATCGTGCCAGCAGGACAAATACCTACGGGCAGGAAGAGGTCTGTGTAGCGCCTTCTCCTGAACTAGCTCGGGTCTCGCACCGATCCACAACGGGCTAGGCGAGCATGCCCAGTTCTCCAGAACGCTGACATATTTAGGCGCTTCTACCAGTTGCCTGATAGGGTCGGAGTGGGCGAATCATGGCTGGAAAGGCATTGAATCATGGTAGCTAGGCTGGTCTGGGCAGGTGTCCTGTTGACCAGTCTGGCCGCCACCGCCCGCGGCGACGTTGAATTCGAGCTTGAGCGGCGGCAAATGATTCAAGCGATCAAAAACGACGTCATCTCAACCAGCCGTATGATCGGCAAGAACCGTCTTGACGCGGCTGTCTTCGGAGTCATGGGGCGGCTTCCAAGGCACGAATTCGTTCCGCCCAGCCAGCAGCGGCACGCCTACGAGAATCGGCCGCTCGCTATCGGCTACGGTCAGACCATTTCCCAGCCCTACATTGTCGCCCTGATGACCGACATTCTGGATCTCGAGCCCAGCGATACCGTCTTAGAGATAGGTACCGGCTCGGCCTACCAGGCCGCCATACTAGGAGAGCTCGTAGAGCGCGTCTTTACTATCGAGATTATTCCGGAGCTGGGCAAGCAGGCGAGGCAAAGGCTGCATCGCCTCGGCTACGGTAATGTCGAAGTCCGGATCGCCGATGGCTATTATGGCTGGGAGGAGCACGCTCCTTTCGATGCCATCCTCGTCGCCGCTGCGACGAGTCAAGTACCACCACCTCTCATTCGCCAACTCAAGCCGGGAGGTAAGATGATCATACCGGTTGGCGCTCCTTTCAGCGTGCAGCATCTATTGTTGATCAGCAAGGAAGCGGAAGGTGCGGTTCGCAGCCGCCAAGTGCTTCCAGTGGCTTTTGTCCCCCTCACCGGCGGCCACTGAGATCAATGGCCTTGCGGCTCGCAATCTCGCTGCTGTCGGCCGCGGCCATCGCCTATCAGATCCTGCTCATTCGCCTCTTCTCCATCATCCAGTGGCACCACTACGCTTATATGGTCATCAGCTTGGCTCTGCTCGGATACGGGGCAAGCGGCACCTTTCTCTCCCTCTTCAGACGACCTCTGCAGGATCGTTTCCCCGCCGCTTTTCTCTGGAATGCAGTTCTATTCAGCATCCTCTCGATCCTCTGCTTCGCCGCTGCGCAAGCCCTCCCCTTCAACCCTCTCGAAACGATTTGGGACCATCGGCAGCTCTACTACCTGGCACTGCTCTATCTGCTGCTGGCGGTCCCCTTCTTCTGCGTAGCAAACTGTATCGGCTTGGTGCTGACCCGCTTCACCAAAGAGATCCACCGCACCTACCGGGCCGACCTAGTGGGAGCCGGATGCGGCGCTGCGGCCTTGGCAGGCGCACTCTTTCTCTTGCCACCTTCCAGATGCCTCTTCGCAATCGGGGCGTTGGGCCTCCTGGCTGCCGCCATAGCCAGCCTCGATCGTCGGCTCCGTCAGCCTCGTTGGACTCCGACGTTGTTGGCGGCTGCGGCTCTGGCTCTTGCCCTCATTCCGTCGAACCCCTGGAGCAATCTCCGGCTCTCCGAATATAAAGGCCTGAACCAAGCGCTGCGCGTGCCCGAGACCGAAATTCTGCGGCAGCGCTCTAGCCCCTTGGGTTTGCTGACAGTAGTGCGTTCGGCCCGGATTCCGTTTCGGCATGCTCCAGGTCTAAGTCTTAACTTCACCGAAGAACTGCCGGACCAGCTCGGCCTGTTCACGGACGGAGACGGGTTGACGGTAATCAACCGTTTCACCGGTAGTTGGGAGCACCTTGCCTATCTGGACTACCTGCTCTCTGCTCTTCCTTACCACCTATTGGAGACTCCGAGGGTTGTGGTAGTCGGTGCCGGCGGCGGGACCGAGGTGCTCTCAGCCCTCTATCACGGATCCAGCCGGATCGACGTCGTAGAGTTCAATCCACAGATGATCGACCTGGTCGGTCGAGAGTTTGGCGGATTCTCTGGAGGGATCCTGTCCCACCCTGCCGTAGAGGTTCACTTAGCCGAGGCGCGCGGCTTTCTGGCTGCAGAGTCTCGCCGGTTCGACCTGATTCAGATAGCACTAGTCGACTCATTGGCGGCCAGCGCGGCGGGAGTCCACGCCCTGTCGGAAAGCTATCTCTATACAGTCGAAGCGCTCGAATCCTACATAGGACACCTCGCCGACAATGGACTCCTGGCTATCACGCGGTGGCTCAAGGTTCCGCCGCGAGACAGTTTGAAACTCTTCCTGACCGCTATCGAGGCCTTGGAACGGATGGGGGTGTCAGAACCAGAACGGCGATTGGCTTTGGTGAGAAGTTGGAGCTCCGTGGCGCTGCTGGTGAAGAACAGCGCCTTTTCGGACGGAGACATTCTTCGCCTGCAAGAGTTCTGTCGAGAACGCTCATTCGACCTCGCCTATTACCCCGGTATGACGACAGCAGAGGCCAACCGCTACAACCTCTTGGAGGAACCCTATCTTTTCGCGGGCGCCCGTGCCCTGCTTGGCGGCGCCCGGGACGCCTACGTCGCCGGCTACAAGTTTAACCTCGAGATAGCCACCGATGATCGACCGTACTTCTTTCACTTCTTCAAATGGCGGGTCTTGCCGGAGTTTCTGTCGCTGCGGGAGCGGGGTGGGGCGGGGCTCATCGAATGGGGTTATCTACTCCTTGTCGCCACTTTACTCCAAGCCGTGCTGGCCGGACTGGTCTTGATCGTGCTGCCGATTCTAATTCCACAGCGGGGGGCACCCCGGGGAAGCTTGGCAGCGCGCATCGGCCTCTACTTCTTTGCACTCGGACTCGCCTTTATCTTCATCGAAATAGCCTTCATGCAACGCTTCACCCTCTTCCTGGGCCACCCTCTCTATGCGGTCGCAGTGGTCCTGGCCTCCTTTCTTTTCTTCGCTGGGCTGGGAAGCGGCTCGGCCGCCGCCTGGCACAAGCTCCAGGGGAGATGGAGCGGACGCGGTTCCACCATCGATAGAACGATCCTCGGTATTGGTGCACTCGCTCTCCTCTATATCGGAGCGCTTCCTACTCTATTCGAACACTGGATGGACTGGAACAGTAGTGCCAAGGTGCTGATCTCACTCCTGCTGATCGCGCCGATCGCCTTCCTCATGGGCATGCCCTTTCCCTTCGGGCTCAAACAGGTGGCGGCAGTACGGCCCGAATGGATACCCTGGGCCTGGGGGGTCAACGGCTGGGCTTCGGTGCTCAGCCCAGTGCTGGCAACTCTCATCGCGATCCACTTCGGCTTCACCGCCGTGGTGGGACTCGCGGTTGGCTTCTACCTGGTCGCGGCCCTAGCGATCCGGGATGTGAGGTGAGTGCGGGAGCGAAGTAAGAATGGCTGGGATGCAGGGACTCGAACCCCGATTCCAGGGACCAGAACCCTGTGTCCTGCCAATTGAACGACATCCCAAGACATCTAAAAGGCTAACAAGAAAATTCAGTCGAGGTCAAATTTTCAGGCGATCCAAACAGTTTTGATGTTGACAAACTCGCGGATGCCGAATTCGGAGAGCTCCCGCCCATAACCCGACTGCTTGACACCACCAAACGGCAGTCGTGGATCCGATTTGACGATGCCGTTGACGAATACGACCCCGGCCTCGACCTGACCGGCCATTTCCGCGCCAAATGCCCTATTGGAGGTCCACAGGCTCGCCCCCAATCCAAGATGCGATCGATTCGCCAACTCCAAGGCGTGCACTGAGTCACGCGCTCGGATCACCGCAGCGACCGGGCCGAAGGTCTCTTCCTCGAAGACCGCCATGCCCGGCTCCACATCTCCGAGCACCGTAGGCGCGTAGAAAAAGCCCTGACGCTCTAAACGGAGACCTCCAGTCAGAACATGCGCTCCGGCCGCGATGGAGCGTTGCACTTGATCATCAATCTCGTCTACTAGATCTTCCCTGGCCAGCGGCCCAACTTGAGTGTCACGACTCATCGGGTCACCCACCCGGAGCGCCTCCATGTGCTCGGCCAGCATTGCGGCAAACTCCGCAGCAACTGTGGACTCGACGATAAATCGCTTCGCGGCGATGCAACTCTGCCCCGAATTGATCGTCCGTGCCAACGTAGCCGCCTCTGCAGCTGACTGCAAATCGGCATCCGCAAAAACGATAAAAGGATCCGATCCGCCCAGCTCGAGAACAGTCTTCTTGAGATGCTTGCCGGCCTGCGCGGCTACAGCGCGACCGGCAGCAGCACTTCCGGTCAGAGTCACCGCGGCCACTCGCGGATTCGCGATGAGATCGGCAACCGCGTCCGCTCCGACCAGCAGGGTCGTAAAGGCGCCATCGGGCAATCCAGCATTCTTAAAGAGTTCTTCGATCGCAAGGGCACATCCTGGGACATTGGAGGCATGCTTTAAGAGACAAACGTTGCCCGCCGTCAGCGCCGGGGCGGCAAAGCGCAGCACTTGCCAGAAGGGGAAATTCCACGGCATGACCGCTAGAATCGGCCCGATCGGATCGAAACGGACGTAGCTCTTCGATGCATCGGTCTCCACCTCCTGAGGAGCTAGAAACCCTGCCGCATTGTCAGCATAGAAATCACAGACCCAAGCCGACTTCTCGATCTCGGCTTCCGCCTCGACGATCGGTTTGCCCATCTCGCGGGTCATGAGCTCCGCGAACTCGATCTTTGTTTCGCGCAGAAGTGCGCCAACCCGCCGTAGAGATTCGGAGCGCGCAGATATATCGACTCGGCACCACGAAGTGTAGGCTTCACCCGCCGCCTCGAGAATCGCCTCTACCTCGGATCTCGAGTGGGCAGCGTAGCTTCCGACAATCTCACCGGTCGCCGGGTTAATGGCTTTCACGATTCCATCTCCAAGCGACGCATTTCAATCGGTTCGGTGGGTGCGATCGGACCAAAATAGTGGCGGAGAGGGAGGGATTCGAACCCTCGGT
>JAZFTL010000542.1:0-2027 GCA_036446675.1 Thermoanaerobaculia bacterium | reverse complement strand
GACAGGCTGGTTATCAAGACTCGGAGCGATCTGATCGAGCGGGCGGGTCAGGGAGAACTAGTTCTCCTAAATCACAGGGTGGTCGGAACTCGAAATCCGACGGACCTCGGGGTAGAGGGCTCGGTAAGCCGACGCGCTCGGTGTTTCGGTGTTTTCGCTGTGGAGCGAATCAGGATCAGTCGAGAGATGTTGCGCTCGACGCTGCCTGTGCCGGTTGCGGTTCGGATTTGCACACCTGCACCAATTGCTCATACTTCGACAGCTCAGCACCCAATGAGTGTCGGCAGCCGATATCCCATCGCATTGCACGCAAGTCGTCCCGCAACGAATGCGACGTTTTCGCCTCAAAAAGGGCTCAGGAGATCGATTCCGACCGAGGTGGCTCCGAAGATCCGAAGAGCGCTTTTGACGCGCTTTTTGATTTGTGACTTGTAGATCGAGACCGCTCTTGATGGCGGAATCGGTGGCGTCCGCACTGCCGGGGAAGTGAAAAGGGTGTGACAGTCGATCTGTCGGTCCAAGTGCAGCCACATCCGATACACTAGATTCATGAACCCTTTGGTGAGCGTCATTCTCGGTTCCCGTTCCGACTGGAGTGGAGCGATGGAGCACACTGCCGCAACCCTCACCGAGTTGGGCATTTCTTATGAGTCGAAGATTCTGTCTGCACACCGTACCCCGGAAGCTCTGGTAGAATATTTGTCGGGCATCGAAGAAAGAGGTATCAAAGTGGTGATTGCGGCAGCCGGAGGGGCAGCGCATCTCGCGGGCGCGGTGGCGGCAAACATTCTCCTACCGGTACTCGGTGTCCCTATGGAGTCGCAGGCCCTTGGCGGGCTGGATGCTCTCCTGTCTACCGTTCAGATGCCCGCAGGGGTACCGGTAGCAACGCTGGCTATTGGGAGAGCCGGAGCTGTCAACGCGGCGATTCTCGCTGCAGAAATCCTCGCTCTCGATGACGATGAGATCGGCCAAGCAGTGAGAGATCACCGCGCCCGAAGGGCTGCAGCGATACTGGCCGAGCCGAATCTCTCCAAAGTCAGTTAGGGATTAGAAGTCGTACGGCAACTTTCGGAGTCACTCGGACCCTGGCCCGCCGAGTTTAATCTCGCTTACCTGCACCCCGGGAAGCGAGCTCGCAAACTCTGACCCGAAGGCGATTGATGGGGTGGCGAATCCGGGCGCGACGGACTCATGTAGCACCCGCCGCAGGCTCTCGACCGCAGCGACGGCGGTGAAGGTGTAGCCTTCAGGAATTTGCATCGTGGCGGTGGCGGTCTCACCGCCTAGGTTGCTGACTTCCCCCCAGAAATAGGAGCGGGCTCGCTCTCTCTGTTCAAGCGATGGTCCCGGAGCAGTTAGATCGATCCAGCTGTGGATCAGCCGCTGAGCAAATCGGTTGTTGAGGATCGGCGCGAACTTCATGAACCGACGCATTCTTCGTAAAGTGGGTTCCGGAATCCCCGTGTAGACCCGAATATCGGGGATTCCAGTGCTGTGGTAGGCGGTTGACACGTCCCCCCAACCGACGGTCATGGCATGTCGGCTACCGCACGAGAAGGGAATAGTTTCCACGCCGTGCGCGAAAGGCACTTGAACGATTTTGCCGTCTCTCCGAATCGCTCCTCCCGATGGGAGTCCCTCGACCATCGTCCGGCGAGTTCCTCGGCTGGTCCCCCCTCCGGAGGTGGTGAAGGCGAGTTTGAGGTCTGTGGCATTGGGGAGGGCTTCAGCCAAGAGTTTAGCGAGACAGTCGGACGGAACAACGTCGAAGCCAACACCGGGAAGCATGACGATCTTGCGGTCGGCAGCGCTCTGGTGCAGCGAGTGAATCGACTCGAAGACCGAGATCTCACCGGTGATATCGAGATAGTGGGTCCTGGTCGCTAGACAGGCTTCGGCCATGGGCCGCCAGGTATGCATAAAGGGACCGGCGCAGTGCAGTACTGCCGTAACATCTTGCAGGGCTTCGGATAGGGCTGTGGCGTCGACGAGAGAGACCACTCGCGCCTCTAGATCAAGCTCGG
>JAZFTL010000541.1:0-8175 GCA_036446675.1 Thermoanaerobaculia bacterium | reverse complement strand
TATGAAGCCCGAGCTCTCGAGTCCTGCCATGAGCTCGGTCCCGATCGATCCCTCCAGCACCGACCACATATGTCGGTTGTCTCGAAATAGATACGGCATCGTCAAAACTCCGACATCGCGGTTAAACTCTGCCAAGGGAGCTGCCGAGACACAGGCCATTTGGATTCCGCCGAATTGTAACTTCTCCAGTACCTCTTTCTCGTCACCAAGAGTTCCTCCAAGTTGCAGATCGATCTCGAGTCGCTCACTCAAAAGAGGATCTGCAGTGACACTCTCGGCGAAATAGGTAAGGCCTCTGCCAGTCGGATAGCCGGCCGGATGGACATTCGCTAGTACCAAACTCAACCGACCGTTGTCTAGGCCGCGGTTGCATCTTGCAAAAAAGACACTGCCTACAATTAGGAAGAGCCCCGACTGGAAGAGGCGAATCGCGAGAATTCTCTGCATAGTCCAAGGCTACCAAATTCATGGGGCCATGATCGAAGGCAACCAGAGCGAGAAAGCCGGGACAAACGTTACCAGCAGCAAGACTGCCAGCATCACCAAATAGAAAGGCCAGAGCGCCATGGTGACTTTCTCAATCGATATCTTGCCGATTGCGCAACCTACGAACAGCGTGCTTCCCACCGGAGGCGTACAGAGACCGAGACCTAGATTCAGCAGCAGGATGACGCCGAACTGTACCGGATCCACTCCTACCTCGATCATCGCCGGAAGCAGGACAGGTGTTGTGATCACGATGAGCGGCGCCATATCCATGATTAGACCCAAGACCAAGAGCAGCAAGTTCACCGAAAGTAGCATCACGACTCGACTGTCGGTAGCAGAGAGAAGGCTGGAAGCCATCCGCGCCGGAACATGCAGGTAGGTCAGCACCTCTCCGAATGCGGCGGCACAGCCGACAAGAATCATTACCATTCCAGAGGTCTTGCTCGCACGCAGCAATATCCGCGGATAGCGGCGCCACGGCAACGATCGATAAATGAAGGTGGAGACTCCTGCCGCCCAAAGAACAGCCAGTACCGCAGGACGGTGAGCCGGCACCCGGCCCATCGAAATCGGCACCATGATGATGAGGGGAGTTACCAACGCTGGAAGAGATCCGATCAAGATACTCTTGGCTTCCCGGAGAGGAACGCCCACCTCCCGCGGATATCCCCGCGCCCGTGCGATCCACCAGCTGACTGCCATGAGAGCGACCCCAACGGTCAAGCCCGGCAGATAGCCGGCCAAAAAGAGTGCGTGGACAGAAGCCGACCCACCGGCTGCTAGGGAGTAAATAATGGCGTTGTGAGAAGGTGGAATGATAATCCCCTGAGTTGAGGAGGTTACGGTAACTGCAACGGAGAAGTCTCGGTCATACCCCTTGCGAACCATCATGGGGATGAGAATCGAGCCGATCGACGACGTATCGGCAACGCTTGATCCCGATATTCCGCCGAAGAACATCGATGCAAGTACATTTACCATGGCTAAGCCACCCCGAATGAAGCCGACAAATACGTTGGCAAGATCTATGAGACGGCGAGCCATTCCTCCCGCTGCCATGATCTCTCCACAGAGGATGAAGAATGGAATCGACACCAGGATCTCGTCGGACATCTGAATTGCTGTCTTTTGAACGACCGACATGGGGGGGCCGGAAGTGGTGAGAAAGTATGCGAATGAAGCCAAGCCAAGTGCCAACGCCACGGGAACTCTGCTCAGCAATAAGCTGAAGAAGACCATAAAGACCAGAACGATCATGGTGCCTTCAGTCATCGCCGGTTCCCATCTCCTGGTCAGTCGAATCTTGATGAGCCGACGAGAAGGTTTTCTCCAGGGAAAAGATAATGATCAGAACCCCAGCAGAGCACGCCGGAACGTATTGAGATGATGCACCGATACCCAGACCCGGTAGGGTATTCGACACGGTCCGGACAAGCTGTGCTCCATAAATCACGAAAAACAGACCGAACATAGCCTCCACCAAGTGAACGAACACACCGACCGAGTGCCGTGCTCTCTGCGATAATCTACTGACCAAAAGGTTGAGGCTCAAGTGAGATCCGTATCTAACCCCTATGGCCGCTGCCAGAAACCCGAACCAGATCTGAAGTATCGCCTGAACTTCGGCAACAATCGGCGACGAATATTCGAAAAGCGACCACAGCGCAGTATCTGCCGTGACCAGAACAACCAAGCCTCCCAAGATGGCAATCAGGGTGACTTCCACTGCCCGGCCCAGTAGGGCCAAGTACTCTCGGAAACGCCTCATATATGCCTCGATACGTCCATAATCTACAGTTATGTGTCTGATCAAACCTCACTCTATACAAACAGCGGCCCAGATCTCCGAGCAGTTTCACCGAGAGTACCGTCATCTTCCCAAAGTAATCGTTCGGTCGCCCGGCAGAGTGAACCTAGTGGGTGCACATGTAGACACCCACGAGGGATGGATACTACCGGGAACAATCGACCGCGCGATATGGCTCGCCGCAGCCCCCGGCAAACCAAAGTTGCTTCGATTCCATGCTATCGACGCTGGAGAATCAGCCGAAATCTCGACCTCTGACCTGCCTCAGCCAGTGCCGAACCGACTCAATTCCCAACCAAACTGGAGCGACTACCCAGCCGGTATTGCGTGGTTGCTTCGCGACCGAAACATCGAGAGCAGAGGACTGGATATCGTCTTCGGAGGTGACTTGCCCATTGGAGCCGGCGTTGGCTCTTCGGCAGCGCTCGAGATGGGACTACTTCTAGCTTGGGAATCGATCTGTGATTTCCAACTCAGTAATGTCGATCGAGCGAGATTAGGAATGGAGCTGGAGAATCGGTACTTGGGCCTAGCCTCCGGCATTATGGATCAATTCGCCTGCCTGACCGGCGAGAAGGACAGCTTATTGTATGTTGACTGCAGGAGCCTGCAGCATGAAGTGATTCCCTTCCCTGCCGACACTTCGGTTCTGGTCATCGATTCAGGGGTCAGACGCAGGCTCTCGGTATCAGGCTACAATGATCGAGTACAAGAGTGCCGTCAGGCCCTCAGCACTTTACAGGCACATCTGCCGCAGTTGCAGACCCTCCGCGACCTCGAACCAGAGGATTTCGACAAGCATCGAAGCCTACTCACTGAGGCTCAGCAGAGAAGAGTGCGCCACGTGGTTCTCGAGTGCAAGCGGGTGGGCCTGGCAGCGCAGGCCCTGCGCCAAGGCAACCTTCGCCGGCTCGGAACGCTCATGCAACAATCCCATGCAAGCTCCAGAGATCAATATGAAGTCAGCACACCAGAACTCGATCTCTTGGTCGAAACTGCGGTTGGTACGGAAGGCTGTTACGGAGCACGCCTCTCAGGCGGAGGGTTTGGCGGATGCATTACAGCCCTCATCGAGCGGAAGTCCGCCGATGAGGTGAGCGATGCCGTGAGAAGGTCTTTCAAAACAAGGTTCGACCGTACTCCTGAGATGTTCACCTGTTCGCTTGAAGCAGGCGCTGAGATCGTCACCTGTTACAACTCCTTATTGTCGGATTCTTCAATTTGATCTTGCCTGAATTTGTGCGAAAGGCGGTGATCCCCGCGGTCGGGTACGGCACTCGAATGCAACCGTTTTCTCTGCTCATTCCTAAGGAACTGGCGCCTCTAGGAAGTCGACCCGCGATTCATTGGGTGATTGAGGAAGCCGTCACCGCCGGAATTGGGGATATCGCCATCGTGATCCGCGAGGACAAACTTCTGATTCAGAAATATCTCGACGCCGTGCAAAAGAACGGCGAATTCGATGGAGTGAGCTTTCACTATCCGCGGCAAACCAGCGGCCATGGCCTGGCGGAGGCAATCTCTGCGGGACGCGATTTCGCAGGAACAGACCCTTTCGCCCTCCTCCTGCCGGACAATCTCTTCCTGTCGCCGAGCTACACTCTCGCCAGGCTCCTAGAGGTCGCATCGGCCACAAAATCGGATGTCCTCGGAGTCTTGGCCCTCGACGGCCGCCACGATTGTCACTACGGCAATTCCGGAAGAATCGATTCCACCCTTCTCGAGAGCGAACACCTCCAGATCACCAGGCTCTACGATAAGAAGCCGGGAAGGCTACGTATCGGACCGGAAGAGACACTGTATCGAGTCTGTGGGCGCGCGGTTTGCCAACCGCATATCTTCGAATTCATCGACCGCGTGCGGCCTGGAATCAGAGGAGAATTCGATGAAGTTCCGGTCTTTCAAGAGATCATTGGCACCCTTGGAGCCCACGGCTGTATCTTGCCGTTACCCCTCTTCGATGTGGGTCATCCGAATGGCCTACTTGCCGCCAGCGCCTATCTCCATCGGCAGCAACACAAGGATAGATAGCCTGCATTATTCATCAACAGGCTACTGAATTCGTGAAAAGCCAGCGCAGTCGACTACCGGAAGCTGCGGATACTTGCGGTAAGCAGGTTGCCCCTCGGCGAGAAAACAACGTACATAGTAGCTCCGATCCGTGGTCACTAGCCGCAGGTGTTTGCAGGCCGTGCACAGGCCGGAGTGCATCTTCTCTCGGCGTAACCGGGAGCGCTGGGCGCTCGATACCGGTTTCTTCCAGTCCATCTCAATACCTCGGATGGCGTAGCGCCAGTCCCAGACCAGTAAACTGTTTGCCTTCGAGCCCCGTATAACTCATTGAACCAAGGGTCGGATGGTTCGGCCCACCCGCCGGAGTCCGCCCAGCCTCGTTCGAGGCCGGAACTCGGACTCCACCGACAGAAACGGTTTTTCCGTTCTGCCACCCACCACCCGGTCGCTCGGCAACTGTATCCGGCGACTGTCTCCTCCAAATTCGGAAGGGGACCGATCTTTCGGTCCCCTTCCTCCTTTGTTCTCATTCTCGGCGATCATTACTCATACCGCAGAGCTTGCGCCGGCTCGATCCGGCCGGCGCGGCGGGCGGCAATCCAACAAGCCGAAAGCGTCACCGACAGAGTAAACCCAACGATAGAGAGAAGGTCCATCGGACTGACTCGAAAGGGAACCGAGCTGATGAAATAGACCGCAGCTACCTCAGCGTCGAATTGAATGATTTCGAACTCAGTGAACGTCCAGGCGATCAGACAGCCACACATGACACCCAAAGCAGTCCCCAATACTCCCAATATTCCTCCTGAAAGTAAAAATAGTTTTTGCAGACTCTGGGGCGAGAGGCCCAATGCTGCCAACACGCCAATCTCCCGCATCCTCTCTCGAATGAGCACCACCAGGCTCGACGCTACGTTGAATGTTGAAACCACCACAATAAGACCTAGTACGAAAAACAGCGCGAGCTGCTGAACTTCAAGTGCAGCAAAGAGGCCCCGATTCAACTCCTGCCAGTCAGTCACCAGATATCCCGCACCAAGAACGTGCCGGGCCTTCTCAGCGATAGTCTGGGCCAGTCGAGGCTCAGTCGCACCCAACTCATAGGTCAAGGTCGACTCTGCCTCATCTCCCACCAGGTTATGGAGCTTGGCCCTATCGACGACTGCCCAGCTCTCATCGAACTCTGAGAAACCTGTCGTAAACACACCGGCTATCCGCACGCTCTGATACCGAAAGTGCGGAGAGCCCTGACGAAATCCCACTACCGTCATCCTCAGAGTTTCGCCAGGGTCGGCGGCTAACCGCCTCGCGAGTTCACTACCAACCAGAACTCCTGGTAGGTCACGACCTTCGACTCCTGAGTCAACCTGAACGCCCTCAATCATCCTCACCTCACCCAGATCCGGAAGACCGTCTTTTAAATCCACTCCGCGCCAGGTAACTTCTGCCCCTTGCGGGTGTTTAGCCGAGGCCAACGAGCCATGTCCATACAGGACTCGGCGTACCTCGGTGACTCCCTGAATTGCCTGTAGGGCCTCCATTCTTGCGCCGGTCAATGCGAGACCATCGTTCGATAAAGGGTAAATCACCACGGCGGCGTTGCCCTTGATCATGCGGGCCTGCAGGTCCTCTCGATACCCCGTCATAAGTGCCATCGCCACCACCATTGCCGTGACCCCGATTGTCGTCGCCAGCAAGGCAGCACGCGCGGTTCCGTCGAGTAGACGACTCCGCCTGCCGCGTACGAATCGCCAGGCAATCGACCAGAGCAAGGCGCCGGAGCTCGACGCTACAAGACTCATCTAAACATCTCTAATCGGAGACCATCACCTGTTCAACAAAGCCTGGTCGAGAGCCGAGAAAACCGCAGCTCAACTCCTACTCAGGGTGGGTGCCGCCTTATCGAGCACCGAAGCCAAGAGTCGAACACTTGCGCAAAGCTCTTCGAACTGCTCCGGAAATAGTGCTTGGTTGCCGTCCGATCGAGCGGTGTCAGGTCGATCATGCACCTCGACGAGGAGCCCGTCTGCGCCTCCGGCCACAGCAGCCTTTGAAAGCGGAATAACTTTATCCCGCATTCCTGCAGCATGGCTTGGATCAACGATAATCGGAAGGTGGCTGATCCGCTTGATTGCCGGAATCGCCGAGATATCCAAGGTATTGCGGGTGTGATCTGCAAACGTTCTGATGCCACGTTCACACAGGACGACCTGGTCGTTGCCTTGATCCAAAATGTACTCCGCAGCTAATAACAGCTCGGTGAGCGTCGCACTCATTCCGCGCTTGAGCAATATGGGTCTACCGCACTGGCCGGCTTTTCTCAGCAGCGAGTAATTCTGCATATTTCTCGCTCCGATCTGCACCATATCGGCATGTTCGGCAACAGCATCCAATACATCTATATCCACTGCCTCGGTCACCACCGGTAGTCCCGTCACGTCGCGTACCCGCGCCAGGATTTTCAAGCCTTCGAGCCCAAGACCCTGAAAGCTATAGGGGCTGGTGCGGGGCTTGTAGGCTCCACCTCGCAGCATTTGGGCACCCGCTTTCTTGACATGGCGAGCGATGCGAAGCGTCTGCTCATAACTCTCCACCGAGCAGGGACCCCCAACGATAATCAACTGCGGTCCGCCAAACTCCACTCCGGAAACTCTTACAATCGAGTCTTGCTGTTGAAATTCTCGCGAAACCAGCTTGTAGGGATGGCTGACCTGTATAACCTCCAACACGCCTTCGAGGCTCTCGAACAGCGCCGGCTCGACGACGCCGATGTTCCCCGTGATCCCGATAGCTGTACGCTGAGCGCCGGGAATCGGGTGGGCTTTGAGTTGATGAGCCTCTACCCGACGCGTAACCGCCTCAACCTGGCGCGCCGTGGCGTCAATTTTCATTACAATTAACATGTGTTGATCGCTCCAGAAGTTAGACCATTAGCGGTGCTAACTGAACTTCGCGATATGATAGCAAAAGGGCTTGTGGGTGCGGTCGGGAATCTATGTTTCCCCCGTAGCGAACCGATAGGAGATCGTCATGCGACATACAAGAATCCTCGTCAGTGCCGCGTTGATATGCTTGGTTTCAGGTCCGCTACTGGCCTATACCGTCTACCTTAAGGACGGCTCAACCCTGCTGGCCCGCACCAAGTACGAAATTCAGGGTAGCAAAGCTATTATCACTTTGCAAAACGGCACCCAGACCTTTATCGAGGCTTCGGAACTCGACATTCCTCGCTGCGAGAGACTGAACCAGGTGGATTACGGTGCCGCACTTATTCTCGAGGATGGAAGATTTCAAACCAGGAAGGTCACCAAAAATCCCCCTCGCCAAGAGACGCTGGTCGATCTGGCGCGGCGGACTCGAGCCACCGCCTCACACGCACCAACGAACCAGAGCCAAAACAGTAATTCCGGTTTCAAAGACCCCTCCAAGACCATTGCAGGATACGATAATCTTTATTCCCTGTCGCGCACGCCATATCGCAATCTCAACGTGGCCGATGAGATTCGCAACATCTTCATGGAACAGAATCTAGAGGGTATCTCGCTCAGTCAGGGAACCAGTGCAGACCGCCCGCTCCTGGCCGTAACAGCCAATTCAGAGGGTTCGGTATTCCATAGCCTCAGAACAGCGGCGGCGGCTCTGTTACAGACCAGCCGCAACTACCCCAATGACATTCGAGCCCTTGAATTAATCCTCTCTACGAATTCACAGCAAAAGTCTGGACAGTTCGTTTTGACTCCAGAGCTTGCTAGTGAATTACTGGCGAAGGACACCGATATCTCGACCTTCTTCGTCGAACATGTTCAGTTCTAGGTCGAGTTTTTGCGCGGTCTCGTCGTGCGACTCCCGAGCCGCCGAAGAAAAGC
>JAZFTL010000540.1:0-4321 GCA_036446675.1 Thermoanaerobaculia bacterium | reverse complement strand
AGAAGCTAGTGCTACTCCTGCCGCCCGGAATGGCTCTTGAGATCAAAGCCCATTTGAGCCAATTCGTTGTCGCAGACAGGGTCGAGATCACCGTTGCCGAGGACCTCGTCTGCCTTAGGCTTCTCGGTCCAACCAGTGTCGCCTCTCTTGGTGAGCGAGCTTCGGGAGGTGAATTACCTACCGCTACTTGGCATAGTCGGGGAATGACGATTGGAGATATCGAGGTTTTGGTGACGGCAGAAGACCTTGGCGATTTACCGGGATTCAACCTCCTCGTTGACAGGAGTCAGGCCGAGGCCTTGAGTCGAAATCTTCTGCAGTCAGATGTCGGGCATCCCCATCATCGAATACGGCTTTGCGGGTCAGCCGCTCTCGAGACTACGAGAATCGAGACGGGCACCCTGCAGTTCGGCAAAGATTTCAGTGTCGAAAATTTCCCCAAAGAAACCGGAATCGATTCTGCTGTAAGCTATACGAAAGGTTGCTATTTGGGCCAAGAGGTGGTTGCCCGGATCCACTATCGCGGGCAGGTGAACCGTGTCGCCCGTGGTCTGTTGTTCGAAGGGGAGGCATCTGCCGAAGGAACGGCCGTGCAATCCGGAGGGCGCGACATCGGTTCGCTTTCGAGCGCGACCCAGTCGCCACGGTTGGACCGAGGCATTGGAGTGTCGATTCTGCTCCGCACATGCGCCGAACCGGGCAGCAGAGTCGACCTAGCCGATGGGAAGACGGCCGAAGTGGTGGAGCTTCCTTTCGAGCTACCGGCACCTGGAGTGTATTGAGACTTTGAAGAGTGACCAGAATAGACGACTAGCCGCGTCTTCGCGGATTTGGCGAAAACGCGCACCCGGAGGAGGGATTCCATCGTGAAGAATGACCTATCAAGAGCCCTGGTGGCTGAGACGATCGGCACGTTCGCTTTGATCTTCATCGGAGCAGGGGCGGCAGCTCTGGGGATTGGCGGCTTGGTTGGCGTCGCCTTGGCGCATGGATTCGTGGTCGTCGGCTTCGCTTACAGCTATGGTCACATTTCCGGAACCCACATCAATCCAGCGGTGACGATAGGAGTGTGGTTAGCCGGTAAGATGGACACTGGAAGGGCTTTTTCATACGTCGTTTTTCAGCTCTTGGGAGGTGCACTCGGGGCATTCGCCTTAAGGTATGTCTTGGGGGGCACCGCGACTGGACTGGGAGTTACCGGTCTGGCGGAAGGTCTCAAAGTTGGTGGAGCCACCATTTCGATCACCCCAGGTATGGGACTTGTGATCGAGGCCATTCTTACTTTCTTCCTCGTCAATGCAGTGCTCAATGCGGCGCTCAGCGGCAAGGCGGGCGACATGGCGGGCGACCTGGGGGGTCTGGCGATCGGTGTGACGTTGGTGTTCGCGATTCTGATGGGCGGCCCGCTGACTGGGGCGAGCTTGAATCCGGCGCGAAGCCTCGGACCAGCGATGGCAACCGGCAACTTCGCGAATCTCTGGGTCTACTTTGCCGGCCCTTTCCTAGGTGCAGCGGTCGCGGCGGTGCTGTATCGAGGGGTCCTGGGGAAAAGCTAGAAACGTCGAGAGTCGGGTGATGAGATCGGTTAGATCTGATCTTTCAGAACTCTTCTAATCTCTTGACAAAGTGGGTTGCTGGGCTAAACGGAGAACGACGAGCCACAGCCGCAGCTTCCGGAGGCGTTGGGATTGTTGAATTTGAATCCTGATCCCATCCCGCTCAGCACATAGTCGATTGTCGTACCCTGTAGATAGCGGGCGCTGACCGAATCGATGAGTACGCGTAGGTTGTCGTACTCCATCACGAAGTCGGTTTCGCGGCCTTCCTGGTCGAAGTCGAGGACGTACTCGAATCCGCTGCAGCCGCCTCCGCGAACGGCCACCCGAAGACCACACTCGGCGTCCATCCCTTCCTGCTCGCGGGTCGTCTTGATCATCTCCACGGCCTTCGGCGTCAGGCTGATAGGGCCCGAGGGGACCTCAGTCGGTGCTGCGGTGTCTGTGCCTGTTGCTTGATCCATGACTACTCTCCCCAATTCATATGACCACTACTCGATCGGTAAGTGCTCTGGGTCAACGCCGATAGTCTATCTGATCGGCTCAATTAAATCTCGAATTCGATAACGTTCTGAGCGGAGTCCTCGGCGCCGAGTGCTAGAATAGAAAAAAAGGACGACTTAGGAGGAGGGCTCAGCCTAAAAGTGGCCGGAAGCACCGGGATCATGAAACGGCGCAGGTTTCTGGGCGAAGCCCTTGTCCTGGCAATTCTCCTCGTTCTCTGCGCGGGAATCCGCACGTACCTCTCCTCTCGAAAGAGCATCCTGTCCTTCGTCGAGCGGCCGCACCTCGGCGAGCTTCTCGATCTGGCTAGCGGCCGAGTGACGACCACGGCCCAGGGGGTGCTCGTGCCCGCTGCGAGAGGGAATCGCGAAATGATCAGTTTCGGAGGTGTGCGGATCGACCCCGGGCATGACTATCTGCTCAGAGTCCGGGCGACGGCAGGGCCGGACTTCCAGATCGTCGGTCTCGATAGGCGCGGCGCACCAGCGATTCAGCGCACGATCCCGTCGCGGGCAGGGACGGAGGATGAGATTGTCTTCTTCCGCCGCCAGGCCAAACCCACCAACCTGCGCATTCGCCTCTTCTACCAGGGCTGGACCGATTTCGAACTCCAACGCCTCACCTTCTACCGGGTGGGTGAGAGCTTTCGGTGGACTCGATGGGCGGCAACTGCTCTGGGCCCATTCCTGATGACAGCCTTCTGTTGGCGCCAACGCCGACTACTGATTGCGGGATTTGCCAAGCCCGACCCGGTCTGGGACAGCGTTGTCTCCGGTCTCCTGTTCGTTGCCTGCTTGTGGATCTTCCTGAGCGCAGGCGTTCAGCAGATCATCGATTCGAAGTTTACTACAGCGGTGAGTCAGGTCCTCCTGGAGAAAGGTACGGTCAAATTATCGCCCGACTTTGGCCCTACGAGTTGGCCTAACCCGCACCCTCTGATAAAAGTCGGAGACAACTGGATCCATTTCTCCGCGTCGGCGACCGCGATCCTAGACGCGCCTTTCGTTGCCGCTTACGGGTTGTTCGGCATCCGCCCGGTCTCGAACGACGGATACTTCTTGCGTCACAACGAGGAGAGGATCCTGGGGTTCGTGGCTCCCTTTCTGGCCGCCGTCCTTTGTGTCGTCCTCTATGGACTGGCCCGGTCGTTTCTCGCCCCGGGACTCGGGCTCTTGGTCACCGGCGTCTTCGCGCTCGGCACTCAGGTGTTCAGTACTCTTTCGCGTCCCTACTGGACGCACTCCTGGGCGGTGCTGCTATTGGCGATCGCTCTCTACGTCGTCGTCTCACGCCGACTCTGCGAGCGATCCTGGAGCTACGCCGTAAGCGCAACTCTCCTTTCCTGGTCGGTCGCTTGCCGCCCGACGATGGCCCTGTCGGCGGTAGCGGTGGCGGCTTTCGTCGCAGTGGCGCGGAGGAAAAACCTGGCGCTCTTCCTCGCAGCCGGTCTGGTGTGGCCGATCCTCTTCCTTATAGGAGTGATCCTGGTTTTCGGCCCCTCACTGCCTCCCTATTTCGCGCACGCGGACAGCTTCGGCTCCCACAGCTCCTTGCCGCGGATCGTTAGTGCTGCCCTGGGAACCTTGATCAGCCCCGGGCGAGGCTTGCTACTGTTCGTTCCCGTTTTCGGTTGGATCCTCTGGGAGACTCGAAGCAGATGGAGACAGCTGCCATCCCGCGAGTTGGCAACCACCTCGATTGCGGTCATTGGTGCTCACTGGCTGATGCTCACCCTATATGGCGGGTGGTCGGGCGGGCAGTCGTTCGGCCCTCGCCTCTTCGTGGACGTGCTGCCCTGGTTCTTTTTGCTGGGAGTGATGGCCGTCTCCGCCCAACAGAGCGCCGTCGAGGCGGGGCGGACCCGCTGGTCGCTGGGACGGGTATCGGTACTCGCCCTCGCCGTGGCGGCTTCGATCTTCGTCAATACACGAGGCGCCACCTCCAAGGAAACGTGGTTCTGGCGCTCGTACGATCGACCGCCGCGGCATACAAGTTCGTTCTTGTCGCCTGCCTGGGCTTGGAACTGGCGGTATCCCCAGTTCATGGCCGGACTGCTGCCTGCGGATGAACCTGTCACGAACCCCCCTCCGGATACGGAGGCCCCGGACGGACGGTAGCTGGAAGCACAGACGATGAGCCACTCGTCCCAGCGACTACCCCCAGCATCACCAAGTCCCCGTCCTCGATCACGAGAAGATGGGCCCGCAGCTCGATAGGCGTGCCATCTGGGGTCGCTAGTCCGTCAGGAACCGGTACCGAGC
>JAZFTL010000539.1:0-2290 GCA_036446675.1 Thermoanaerobaculia bacterium | reverse complement strand
TCAAGGGCCGTGGCGACATCAAGATGTTCGTCTTCGAGCTGCGCCTCCCGGATCTCGAGGGCTCCCTCGAGAAGTGGCTGGGCCTGGTCGTAGAGACCCAGCTTTTTGAACACCTCTCCGATGATCAGCATGAAGCGGGCTCGGACCAGCGGCTGCTCAGCAAAACCCTCGTCGATCTTCTCGGAACCGCGGTCGAGGAGCTCTCTCGCCGTGATGCTGTTGCCCCGAGCTTCGCCAGGATCGGTGACCTCGAAGAGATCGGTCAGGAAATCTGCTATCTCTCCGGAAACAGAGGCTTCCTGGTTGGCGCGCTCCGCCTCTTGTTGCGCCCTGGTCAGACCCACTATGGTGCCGAAGAGCCCGGTCAACAGGCTGATCAGCACCAGGGCCGCGGCGAGCACGAGTCCGCGGCGGCGGCGCACAAATTTCCCCACTCGGTAGAGCGTCGATGGCGGGCTCGCTTCGACCGGTAGGTTGTGTAGATGCCGATCGATGTCCGCAGCGAGATCCGCAGCTGAGGAATAACGCTCCCGCCTATCCTTGGCGATCGCCTTGAGCACGATCCAGTCGAGATCTCCTTTGAGACGCTTGGAGAGCGAAGCTGCATCATGGCGTCTGGTTTCGGCGATGCCGGCTCGGGTGTCTCCCGCGAGGGCCGTCCAGCGGGTACTCGGCCCAGTATGCTCTTTCTCGGTAATCTGCTTCAGCACCTTCACCAGCGCGACGCCCTTGGTTTCGAACGGGCGCACTCCGACCAGCAGCTCGTAGAGCAAGATGCCCAGAGAGTAAACGTCGGAGCGGGTATCGAGGTCGAATCCAATGCCCACCGTCTCCACCGCTTCCGGAGACAAGTAGGCTGGGGTGCCGATCACCTGCTCGCCGGTAAATAGCGTCCCTTCGACCAGGGGCTGGTCGATCGCCTTGGCGATGCCGAAGTCGAGCACCTTGGGAGTGGGTTTGTCGTTCTCTTCGGTGACTAGGATGTTGGCCGGTTTGAGATCCCGATGGATCAGGCCCTTCTCGTGGGCGTGCTGCACTCCCCGGCAAATGTCTTGGAAGATCTCTAGCCGTTCCCGGATGTTTAGGCGCTTGCGGTCGCAGTAGTCGGTAACCGGGAGACCTTCCACCAGCTCCATGGCGAAATAGGGCTGACCGTCTTCAGTATCAGAGGCCTCGTAGAGCTGGGCTACGTTGGGGTGATGCAGTCGCGCCATCGCCTGGCGCTCTGCCTCGAAGCGAACCTGGAGCTTCCGACTGCCGAGTCCGGTCTGTAGCATCTTGAGCGCGATCCGGCGCCGGACCGGTTCAGTCTGCTCCGCCAGGTAGACAACGCCCATACCGCCACGCCCCAGCTCCTCGAGGATGCGGTAGGGGCCGATTTGGTGCGGAGGAGCTGGTGCAGCGATGGACGACTCTGAGGTATTTGGCTTAGCGACATGTCGATCCCCCCACCCGAGTTCGGTTGTGCCTTGCTCGGGCCCTTTCCCGTCCGCAGAAGGTTCGCCGCTGTTGTGTTTATCCGTCATAGAAACTATGCCTCGCGACTCCCTTTGACGAGCGCACCGACCGTGTCTTTGTTCAGTTTGAGAACGACCGTCAAATGGGATGCTTAAGCTGGAGGTTCTAAACTCTACCTTAAACCGGACAATCGAGGTGAAAGGCGTAGGTTTCTTAACGGCTAGGACATTGGTTTTTATCTGATCAGGTTGATTAAGTGATTGCACCTTTTCAGCCGGCACCTCATCTTCGTCTGGATCAGCAAAAAATCAGGACTTTTCCAACGAACCTATCCTAGTCTCCGATCAGTGCTGATCGGGAATCGGGCGGGCGGCCCCGCTATCTGTGAGTGCCAATGACCATTAAGCGCCAGACCTAGGAAAGGGGCCACGACAGGTTTGAGGCGGCGATCAGGAGACGACACCATGCGATATCCACAGCGCTCAACCCTCGGCCGCTCGGCCTTGAGAACTTTCGTCGGTCTGCTTCTGCTTGGCCCGACAATCGCATGGTCTGCGACTGAGGTCGATCGGTTCATTGACCCGGGAGACAAGTTCCGTCGTAGCACCGGAGCCTGGAAAGGCCGCTATGCGTTCGAGAACGTCAGCGTTATATCGATGGTCGAGGGTGCGAGGCCCATCCTGCGCCGTCGCACTGTGCTCGTGAAGGACGGCTACATCGTCGAGATAGGCAAGCGGAACAACGTCGAGATCCCCGCGAAATATACCGTCATCAACGGGAGGAACCGCTACCTGCTCCCGGGGCTGATTGATTCCCATGTCCACATCTGGAT
>JAZFTL010000538.1:0-2829 GCA_036446675.1 Thermoanaerobaculia bacterium | reverse complement strand
CAAAATCGGACTGAAAGTAGGAAGTCGACGGAATCGTATCCATCGGTGGATTAGTGTTGTCGATCGGGCTGCCGAGCGGCACGAAGCCCGCCTCCCCGGGTCGAACGGTAACCCGTCCGTAGTTGGGGAAGATCCCGTTCTCTTGGATCTGGCTGGCAAAGAGTAGGGTCGGAGTACGGCCATGGAAGAGGCCGATCCCACCGCGCACCACGGACTTGCTATCACCGCCCGGGGTGTAGGCAAAGCCGAACCGTGGAGCCCAGTTGTTGTTGTCATCGGGAATCTCCTCACCTACGGGGAAGACGTGCGGCAGACCGGAAGGATTGTCGGTCATCTGCAGGCGCACGCCGTAGCTGAGTGTCAAGTTAGGCTTCGGCTTCCATGCGTCCTGCGCGTAGAGGCTCGTAATGACCTGCTTTTCGTCATAGTTGGGAAACGACACGTTCCCGAAGTAGATGCGAACTTGCGTCGCATTATTGGCGAGCAAATCCTGCATCGTCAGGAAGTCGTACCGACCATCCTTACTGCCGGCGAAAATCTGCGCCATGTTGTCGTCTTGGTAGTCGACGCCAAATTTCAAATCGTGGTCGCCGAAGAGATACGAGAAGTTGTTCTGAAAGTGGAGTGCCTCGGTGTTGGCGACAATGGGCAGAAAGTCGAACTTACCCACCTGCCCATTCGTGTTGAAGCCACCCGGTGCGCTCGAACGGCGGAAGCGGATCAGGGCTTCGATCGGATCGCCAACGCGAAGGTTGCCGCGGTTGAGGTCATCGGTGGCCACCTGGACCCGAAACTCGTTGACCCCACTGTTGCCGATCACCGAGATCAGCGATCCCACTGTGGAGTAGGTCTCTTCGGTCTTGAGGGACTCTTCATCCTTCCAGGTACTGGTCCGGGCATAGTCGGTGTAGTTGACACGTAGTGTCCCAGTATTCGACTGGTTGAACTGAACATCGACTTTGCCGAAGAGAATGTCATTCTCGACCGAACGGGTGAAGAGGCCCGTGGCGGTACGCCCGTTGACGGGATCCGCTGCCGCAGTACCATCGTTGTTTGGGGTAAATCCATCCACCAAGGTGGCAAAGGCGGGGTTGGTCTGCGCCAGAAGTAGGATCGCGTCGTAGGCGCCGCGGGTGCGAAGATCCTGCCGAAATGGACTGTCCCGGGTAGTGGTATCCCCTGCAAAGAAGAAGTGGACCTTGTCTCTCCGGATGGGTCCACCAACGGAGAATCCAATCTCTTCGCGCTCGAAGGTCGAGACCGGACTGCCTTCGCTATTGCCTCTCTCAATATCGAGAGGTGTCGCCGGAATGTCCTCCTTCATCGAATCATCGGTAAAGAGGTAAGAGAGCGACGCCTTCAACGTGTTGCCCCCCGATTTGGTCACCACGTTGATATAGCCACCACCGCTCGCTCCCTGCTCCGGGTCAAACCCGCTGGTCACCACCTGGAACTCCTTCACCGAGTCCTGGGCAACGACGAGACCGTCGTTCTCAGACGCCTCACCACCGCGACCGTAGCCGAAAAATGCGTTCTTAGCGGAGGTGCCGTCGATGTTCATCCCGGTATAAATACCGCGCTGGCCCGACATAGTGACGAAGCCCCGACTCGTATCGTTCTGCACTGTAGGAGTCAGAAGGGCAAACTGTTTGAAGTCGCGACCCAGAACAGGGTAGTTCTCGATATCCTCTTCGCTGATGTACGAAGCGGCGCTGGTGCGACTGGTCTCAATCAAGGCCGACTCGGAGGTGACGGTAATGATCTCACTGACCTCCCCGACTCCCATTGTCAACTCGATTTCGATGGTCTGCCCAGTGAACAACTTCTGATTCTCGGCCTCCACTGTCTGTAGCCCTTCCAGCTCAGCGACGATGCTGTAGGTGCCCGACGGCAGGGCCGGAACCACAAAAAGGCCTTCCGAGTTGGTCTGCACTTGGCGCACGGCGCCTGTATTCGAGTCTTTAATTGTGACAGTTACTCCCGGCAACCTGGCGTTACTGGAGTCCACCACAAAGCCGCGGATTTTACCCAAAGTCTGAGCCTGCAGTCCGGAGACCGAGAGCAAAGCCCCGACTACTAGACAACACGTCATCAAAAAGATGGTTCGCTTCATTTCGACTGCTCCTTTCAACATGAATACTTCTTACTAGCTGCGTCTGTGACACCGATATTACATCTACTTTACATCAAAATCCAAGCACTATTTTGTCCAATTTTTTGAAGTGAAGACAGCGCGTCTCTTGAGGGCAAAAGTAACGCAGAAATCGACTCGGTGCCTAGGATACCCCGGTCGAGCCAAAGCCACCCTCTCCGCGCTCAGTGTCGGTCAGCCGATCGACCTCTTCAACGATAACTCGAGGGCGGGGGGCGATCACCAATTGGGCGATCCGGTCGCCGCGATTGACCTTGAACGAGGTGTCGCCCAAGTTGATCAAACCGACTTTCACTTCGCCGCGATAGTCCGAGTCGATGGTGCCCGGAGCGTTCGTTACGGTGATGCCATGATTGATCGCCAGGCCGCTGCGCGGGCGCACTTGCCCCTCCCATCCTGGGGGAATCTCCATCGCAAACCCTGACGGTATGAGGACTCGAGTCATGGGCTCGATCACCACGGCCTCCGATACCGCTGCTCTGATATCGAGTCCGGCACTTCCTGTCGAACCGGTTGCAGGCAAGGGCAAGTCTAAACCGTGTTCCAACCGCAGAATGCGTAAAGTAACTGGGGAAGATGCCAAAGAAAACCTACCTTCACCGCCGTCGATTAATCCCGCCTGGCAGGCTACCCTGGCCGAGCTCTTCACCAACGTCTCCCTGCTTCGGGCCTATGCC
>JAZFTL010000537.1:0-5379 GCA_036446675.1 Thermoanaerobaculia bacterium | reverse complement strand
AAACGTGGTGATTCATGATTATGTGCAGCTCGATTTCGCGAGGGTCTTAGAGGCACTTGATCGACTCGAACCGATCGAATCGTTTGCCGCAGCAGTCCACGAGTTGGAAGCGAAGTCACAGGATTCCGACGAGTCCTAACTCTTCAGCTCATTTACTCTTCTGTGCTCAAAAGACCATGATCGGCCAGACCATCGCTCAGTACCGCATTATCCGTAGAATTGGAGGCGGTGGCATGGGGGTGGTCTATGAAGCTGAGGACAGCCGCCTGAAGCGCCATGTGGCTCTGAAGTTCTTGCCCGAGGAGATCGGGAAGGATCCCAGCGCCGTAGAGCGTCTCCGGCGGGAGGCGCAGGCCGCCTCGGCACTCAATCACCCCCACATCTGTACCATCTACGATCTCGGCGAGCACCAAGGCAAGCCCTATATCGCCATGGAGCTGCTCGAGGGGCAGACCCTGCAACAGCGAATCGGCAAGCAGGCGATGCCGATCGAAGAAGTCTTACGTCTGGGTGCTGAGATTGCCGACGCTCTGGAAGCCGCCCACGGCCAGGGGATCGTCCATCGTGACATCAAACCGGCCAATCTTTATGTCACCGACCGAGGTCAGGCAAAAATTCTCGACTTCGGACTGGCGAAGATCACCACCGCATTTTGGGGAGCCACCGACAGCACGGAGCTGCCGACGGCGACCCTGGAAGCCCAGCTGACCCAACCCGGAGCGACGATGGGGACGGTGGCCTACATGTCGCCGGAGCAGGCACAGGCGGAGAGCCTCGATGCCCGGACGGATCTGTTTTCTCTCGGGGTGGTGCTCTATGAAATGGCGACGGGCAGAATGCCATTTCCCGGCAAGAGTGCAGCGGACATCTTCAGAGGTCTACTGGCGGACGCACCTCAGGCACCCTCGCGTCTCAATTCTGAAGTACCGCAAGAGCTGGATCAGATCATTTTGGAGGCTTTGGAGAAGGACCGGGAATTGCGCGTCCAGAGCGCCGCCGAGGTCAAGGTCGGCCTCGAGCGGCTGCTGCGGGACTCGGACTCGGGACAAATATCCGGAAAATCTTATCTAGGCCCAGGACCCGAGAGCAAGCCACCAGCTTGGGCGGTATGGCTGGGTGCCGGGGCGGTGGTCGGCCTGGTATTCGAAGTAGTCTGGTTCACCCACGACCCGCAAAATAGTTCAGTCGTAAAAGAGAGTTCGACCGGCCTGGCTCAACACGTACAGCAGGCTCAATCGACGGTCGCGGTCCTCCCCTTCAACAACCTCGGAAATGATAAGACGGTCGACTACCTGCGCCTGGCCATTCCCAGCGAGATCACTGCCACCCTCAGTCGAGCCCAAGGGCTGGCAGTTCGCCCCTTCGCTCGCTCCGTGTCGTACCAAGGTGCGGGTGTTGATTTTGGTAGCGCAGCAGCCGAGCTACGGGCGGAACATCTGGTGACCGGGCAGTACTTAGCGATCGGAAATGAGATCCAGGTGACCCTTGAGGCCATCAAAGTCGTCGACAATAGCCTCCTCTGGCGCGAAAACTTGAGTATCCCACGAGACAATATGACGGAGTTCGGTCGCCAGGTGACAGAACTACTTCGGAGCCAGTTGCTGCCGCTGCTTGGGTCAGGAGAATCGGTCTCTTCGGGAACTCTGCCGAATGATTCAGTGGCCTACGAGCTCTTCTTAAAGAGCTTGGGTTTGGGCTCCGGCCCGCAATCCAACCAGCAAGGAATCGACCTACTGGAGAAAGCCGTGGAGCGCGACCCCGGCTATTCTCCCGCCTGGGCTGCACTTTCTGTTCGGTTGTACTATCGCGGCACCTACGGAGACGATGGACCAGCCGACTACGAGGCCTCTGATTTGGCAATCGCTCGGGCACTGAGACTAGACCCCGACCTGGTGAACGCCGGAGCACAGCTTACCCTACTGCGTACGGAGCACGGAGCCCTATTCACCGCCTACGACCTGGCGGACGACCTGGTTGGCCGCAGGCCCGACAGCGCTCCGGCCCACTTCGCGAGAAGCTATGTCCTGCGCTATGCCGGTCTGCTGCACGAATCCGCCACCGAGTGTGAAGCTGCCCTACAGTTGGATCCAACCGATTCGGGGCTGAGATCGTGTGGATTCGTCTACAGGCGCCTCGGCAACTTCAACCGTTCCAAGCTCTTCTATGCCCTTGATGCCGGCTCCGATTGGGAGAGACACGCAGTGGTAGTTGATTACCTAAGCGCAGGCAACCCAACCAAAGCGCTCGCCGACTATCGCCAGCAACCCGAATCCTATGCCTTCTGGCGGCGGGCGGGTCGTCTCCTCGAGGCCTATCTCGAAAAAACGACAGCGGTGGCAGCGGCCACCCAGTCCGCCATGGAGCTTTACGCGGCTCACCCGGATGCAGAATCCCTCTACGTCGAGGCGGGTCTCTTGGCTTTCCGCGGCCATCCTGAGGCTGCTCTTAAGCTCCTGAGCCGAGCGGTTGAGGGAAACTTCTGCGCGACACACATGACTACGGACCCCACCCTCTCCAACTTGCGTGACGACCCGGAATTCCAGCGGATCTACCAAAATGCCGTGACCTGTCAGCAGCGTTTTCTCGAACACCGCGCTAAGCGGGAGCAGAAGAGTGGAGATCCAAAGAAGATTTCTCGAAAATTCAAATTGCAAGAGCTGGACGATATGGATACAGCGAGCCGGCGCGAGCGGGTCGAGAAAATAATGACCAGACTGGCGAAGTAGCGATACTCGCCAAGAAAATCAGTTCGAGGGAGTCAGGATGAAATCTTCCATACGGTGCGCTGGGCTAGCGATGTTAACGCTCATCAGTGCTCTCGCAGCAACTGAGTCACCTGCCGGTGATGACTTCGAATTCTGGCCCGCCCCCGACTACGATCCTGCTGTTCCAACCATCGAAGCGGTGCTGGGCTACCCTCCGGGTAATCGAATCACCTGGCATCGCGATGCCATTCGGTATTTCGAGGCGCTCGCCGAAGCAGCACCCGATCGGGTCTCCGTCTCCAAATACGCTGATTCCTGGGAAGGCCGTGCATTGATCTACGTCGTGATCTCCTCCGCTGAGAACATGGCGCGAATCGAGGCGATCAAGGACGGCATGCAGCGACTCGCCGATCCCCGGATTACCACATCAGCCGAGGCCGACGAAATCATCAGAACTCAAGCAGCCGTGACCTGGCTCTCCTACGCGATCCATGGCAACGAATCCTCTTCCACCGACGCGGCGATGCTGACGGCGTATCACCTATTGGCCTCGCGGGGAGACCAGCGTGTCGCTGGCATTCTGCGAGGCACGGTGGTGGTGATCGACCCAATGCAGAACCCGGATGGGCGTGATCGGTTCGTGCACCACTTCGAAGCATCGGAAGGACTCGTTCCAGATTCAGACCGCAGAGCTGCAGAGCACGACGAGCCCTGGCCAGGCGGTCGCACCAATCACTATCTATTCGATCTGAATCGTGATTGGTTCATGCTGACCCAGCCGGAGACCCGCGGTCGGATCGCGATTCTGCAAGAGTGGTATCCGGTTGCGTTCGTCGACGCCCACGAGATGGGCTCGGACAACACGTACTACTTCGCGCCGGAGGCGATTCCGTACAACCCACACTTGGCAAAAGATCAACGCGCGAGTCTGACGATTTTTGGTCGGAACAATGCGCGCTGGTTCGACAGGTTCGGCATCGACTATTTTACCCGCGAGGTCTTCGACGCCTTCTATCCAGGATACGGTGCGAGCTGGCCATCATACTTCGGCAGCATCGCAATGACCTACGAGCAGGCCTCTACCCGAGGCCTGATCATCCGGCAGTACGACGGCAACAACCTCAACTACCGCGTCGCCGTGCGCAATCACTTCATAACCTCACTGGGCACCGCCGAGACGGTTGCGGTGCATCGGAAGAAATTCCTTACCGATTTTTACAACTATCGGGTCAGCGCGATCGACGAGGGCAAGCGCGAGAACATTCGCTCGTATATCTTGCCGACGCAGTCGGACCAGCCCGCAGTAAACAAACTGGCAGGACTGCTCGTCCAGCAGGGCGTCGAAGTCGATCGTGCCACAACCTCGTTTGCTGCCTGTGGTAAGGAGTATGCTGCCGGGAGCTTCGTCATCAACAGCGCACAGCCGGCAAAACGGCTTATTCGCACCTTGCTCGACACCGATGTCCCGCAAGAGGCTGACTTCCTGGTGGAGCAGGAGCGTCGGCGGGCTAAAGGCCTTCCTGATGAGATTTATGATGTAACAGCCTGGTCGATGCCGTTGATGATGAACGTCCGGGCCGACAGCTGCAGTCGGACGATCTCTGGTTCTTTTGAGGCGGCGGGGCCGGATCTGGTGCAACCCGGCTCGGTAACAGGCGGTAGCGGATCGGTGGGTTACTTGGTGCCTTGGGGAACGGCTCCGGCGGCTCGGTTTCTAGCCAACGCACTGAGAAAGGGACTTGCCGTGAAGAGCTCGGACAAAGCCTTCACCCACATGGGTAACCGCTACCCGGCTGGTACTTTGATCCTCGACACAGCCGACAACCCGCATGATCTGGCGCTGATCATCGCCGACCTGACGGCATCGACCGGAGCCGACGCGGTCGCTGTCGACGACAGCTGGGTGACCGATGGACCGAATTTTGGGAGCGGCACTGTGGTGCGTTTCAACAAACCCAGAGTTGCAATAGCTTGGGACAACCCGACGTCTGCTTACGTTGCCGGCAACACGCGATTCGTCATCGAGCGACAGTTCGACTTACCGGTCACTCCCATTCGAACCAGACGACTTGCCGACTTAGACCTGAGCCGGTATCAGGTCCTGATTCTTCCCGAGACTGCTCGGCGGCAGGATTACGCCGCGGTTTTGGGTGAGGCGGGCGCGGCCAACTTGAAGCGATGGGTGGCCCAGGGCGGAGTTCTCATTGGGATCGGCAATGCCAACCGATACCTTACAGATCCGAGCGTCGATCTACTGGCGATTCGCCGCGAAAACGAAGTGCTGGAGAGTGACGAGGATCATCCCCAGAGTGGCGGCAAGGACGATGACGAAGAGGTCGAGAAGACCGTGCCAGGCCGGTACGTCACCGCAGAAGAGGAATATCGAAGCCTGATAGCGCCGACCAAAGGCAAGCCGGATTCGGTCCCAGGTGTACTGATCAAGGCCGAGGTCGACCCCGATCACTGGCTCGGCGCAGGCGTCGCCTCATCGCTGAATGTCCTGGTTCGCGGCTCGGACATATACACCCCAATTCGCCTAGACAAGGGCGTCAACGTCGCCAAGTTCAAGAATTCAGATGATCTTCTGGCGAGTGGCTATCTGTGGGAAGAGAATCGCAAACAGCTCGCCTACAAACCATTCGCGGTTGTTCAACCCACAGGCAGAGGATTCGTT
>JAZFTL010000536.1:0-3734 GCA_036446675.1 Thermoanaerobaculia bacterium | reverse complement strand
TTGATGAGGTCATGATGAATGCGGCATCGGGTGGGGCGATTGCGATCATCATTTTGTTATTCTTTCTCAAGGACCCGCGCAGCACCTTGATCATTGGGATCTCGATCCCCATCTCCATCGTAGCCACGTTCTTTCTGATGTACAGAACCGGGACGTCGCTCAACATCATGTCGCTTGGCGGGCTCGCCCTTGGGGTGGGGATGCTGGTCGACAATGCGATTGTTGTTCTCGAAGCTATCTTCAAGCGGCGCGAAGCCGGTGCGGCTCCGTTTGAGGCGGCCCGCGACGGTGCTTCAGAAGTGGGCAAGGCGGTAGCAGCCTCGACGTTGACAACAGTGGCGGTTTTTCTTCCGGTCGTATTCCTGGAGGGAATTGCGGCACAACTCTTTCGGGACATGGCGCTCACCGTGTCGTTTTCGTTGCTCGCTTCACTCGCCGTGTCGCTGACCCTGATACCGATGTTGGCGGCGACGCTGGGAGGAGTCGAAGAGGTTGCCCCGGCGCATTGGTCGGGAACCGGCCCCAAGCGGGGTAAGTTCCTTACGGTGCTCAGGACTTTCTTCAGGTTTCTCTTCATCGGTTTGCCGACCTATGTTCTCTTCGGTATTCGAGTGGTAATCAAGTGGATAGCAGTCGGCATCGCTTTTATTAGCCGGCCTTTCAGTTATGTTTTCGATGGTGCCCTTCGGCGGGTGTCTGAGGCCTATCCGCGACTTCTTCGCTGGGCGCTACGCTCGAGAGCCACGGTCTTGACAACTGCCTTGATCGCATTCTTGGGAGCGGCATGGCTCGTCCCTCGCTTGGGCTTCGATCTTATTCCGGCCTTCTCACAGGGCGAGTTCAGTTTTCTCGTCGAGCTGCCGGAGGGTACACCTCTCGATATCACCGACCGCTTTGTGAGTGGCGTTGAAGAAGTTCTCGCAGAGGACGATCGGGTCGCATCCTACTCGAGCATCGTGGGTGGACGCGGCCTTTCCCTGACCAGTACAGGAAGTGAAGGAGAGAATACTGCCCGCATTCAGGTGCGTATGAGCGCCGGCACCACGCCGGCAGACGAGACCGAAGTCGCCGATATTCTGCGGCAACGCTTAGGTAGTTCTGGATTAGCGCGATTCAAGTTCGAGCGCCCTACCTACTTCAGCTTTCGGACTCCGATCGAGCTCGAGGTCTACAGCGACAATCTCAAGGAACTCCAGCAGGTCGCGAACACCCTGAAGAACCGGATACAGAATATTCCCGGTATCGTCGATGTGAAATCGAGTGCTGAGCTGGGCAACCCGGAACTGCAGGTCGTCTTCGATCGAAATCGATTGGCGCAGCTCGGGCTCAACTTGGGGGATGTGGCGAACACGCTCCGGAACAAGGTGCAAGGCGAAGTGGCGACCCGATTTACGGAAGGCGATCGGGAAATCGATATTGTCGTGCGCTCGGTAGATCTCGGGCGGGCCTCGATCGAGAATGTGCAGGACTTTATCGTGGCGCAGCGTGAAGGAATTCCCATCTACTTGAAATCGGTAGCTGAGATATCGCTGGTCGAAGGTCCGACGGAGATTCGGCGTATCGGCCAGAAGAGGACCGGCGTCATCACCGGGAATCTTTCCGGGAAGGATATGGGTACCGCTGCGGATGATGTTCGATCTGTGGTCTCCGCGCTGGTGATGCCCGTAGGGGTTACTGCGACGTTGAGTGGCCAAGAAGAAGAGCGCGCCGAAGCGCAGCACTCGCTGCTATTGGCGATGGGGTTGGCGATTTTTCTGGTCTACCTCGTGATGGCTTCCCAGTTCGAGTCGTTCGTGCACCCCTTCGTGATCATTTTTACCCTGCCGCTAGGAGGGATCGGTGTGGTTGCGGCTCTAGCGATTACCGGTCGCACGATCAACATCGTGGCAATGATCGGAGCGGTCATGTTGGCGGGTATTGTGGTGAACAACGCCATTGTTCTGGTCGATGCGGTGAATCAGCGACGACACAAGGGCGTTGGCATGACCGAGGCGCTCATCGAGGCCGGATCGGACCGGTTGCGGCCGATTCTGATGACTTCTGCCACGACCATCTTGGGTCTCTTGCCGATGGCGATCGGTCTTGGCGCTGGTGCGGAGCTTCGGGCACCGCTGGCGATTACCGTGATTGGTGGCTTGAGTGTTGCCACCCTTTTGACGCTGGTGGTGATTCCCGTGGTCTACTCGCTCGTCGAGCGGAAGGAGAGGGTCTTGAAAGAGGAACTGCTCGAAGCGCGCGACACGGAAAAAGCATCCACCGATCCGATAGGGGAGTTCAGCTGATGAATCTACCGGAACTTGCCGTCAAACGACCGATCACCACTGCGATGCTCATTGTGAGTGTGTTGGTGATGGGGGGTATCGCTTTCATGCGCCTCCCCTTGGCCTATCTTCCGGAAGTCGATATCCCCTTTATCGGAATCAACATTCCGTATCCGAACTCCGACCCGGTGCAGGTGGAAAAGGAGATCGTCAAGCCGGTCGAGGAGGTCCTCTCGACCCTGGCCGGGGTCAAGACGCTCAATGCGACGGCCAGAGCCGATGAGGCACAATTTTTCCTTCAATTCGATTGGGGCGAGGAGCTGGACATTGTTCGGATGCAGGTCAGCGAAAAAATGGACCTGATAAAGCCCGACCTTCCCGCCAACATCGGCGAGGTGGTTATTTTCTCGTTCAATACCAGCGATATTCCGGTCGTCGAAGCTCGACTGTCGGCGCAGGGAGTCGATCTGTCGGAGAGTTACGAACTAATTGAGGCGAGGATACTCAATCGGATCCGCCGGGTTGCGGGAGTGGCGCGGGTCGATCTTGACGGCGTCGAGCCCCGCGAGATCGATATTGCACTGATTCTGGAGAAGGTAAAGGCGCACAATGTCGACGTCGGCGCGCTGATCCGTCAGCTTCAAGGCGCTTCCTCTAACATAGTTCTGGGCCAGATCGACGATGGTGCCATGCGTTATACGGCGCGGGTGGTGGGCGAATTTCAATCGATGGAAGAGATCGGTAATCTGGCGATCAATGATCGCGGTCTGCGCATCAAGGATATTGCCGAGATCACCTATGAGGAACCGCCGATTCCGCACGGTCGCCACCTGGATGGCGAATTCGCCGTCGGACTCAGCGTCTTCAAAGAGTCGACTGCCAACACCGTCGAGGTGGTGCGAAGTGTTTTGGCGGTGATCAACGATGACATCAACGGCGACCCTTTGCTGCAGGGAATATCTCTGTTTGTCTGGGAGAATCAAGCCGATCAGATTACCGGCGGACTGAACGGTCTATTGAAGGCCGGCACCATCGGGGCGCTGCTGGCGGTGCTGAGTCTCTACTTCTTTCTCCGTCGCTTCGACTCGACAATCATCGTCTCGCTGTCGATCCCGTTCTCGATCATCGCCGCCTGCGGCATCCTCTACTTCATGGGCAAGAGTCTCAACATCCTATCGATGATGGGTTTGATGCTGGCAGTCGGGATGTTGGTCGATAATGCCGTGGTGGTATTGGAGTCGATCGATCGGACTCACCGCAAGGAGCCGGGGCGCCACAAGTCGGCTCTCATGGGGGCGCGCCAGGTCTCGACCGCGGTCGCGGCGTCGACTCTGACGACGCTGATCGTCTTCCTGCCGATGATTCTCGGCGCCAAGACGAGTCTCACCACCTGGCTCAAGGAGATCGCGATTGCCATCACCATTGCTCTGGCCTGCTCGCTGTTCTCTTCGTTGACGCTGATCCCGTTGATGT